>JALZWD010000122.1 GCA_023300365.1 Flavimaricola sp.
CCGTCGCGGTGGCGGCGGACAAAACCGTGCCCAACGCGGCAATGACCTGCGCTATAATCTGCGTATCTCGCTCGAAGAGGCCTTCGCGGGCCTCCAGAAAACCATCAATGTGCCCACCGCCGTCACCTGTACCAGCTGTAGTGGCTCGGGCGCCGAAGGGCAGTCTGAGCCCGCCGTGTGCCCCACATGTTCCGGCATGGGCAAAGTCCGCGCGCAACAGGGCTTTTTCACCGTTGAGCGCACCTGCCCCACCTGTAATGGCGCGGGCCAAACGATCAAAGACCCCTGCAAGGCGTGCCACGGTCATGGCCGCGTTGAAAAAGAGAAATCGCTTTCGGTTAATATCCCTGCGGGCGTTGAGACCGGCACACGCATCCGCCTTGCCGGAGAGGGCGAAGCCGGCCTGCGCGGCGGGCCGACGGGCGATTTGTATATCTTTATCGAAGTATCCGAGCATCAATTGTTCCAACGCGAGGCAAACAACCTGTTCTGTCGCGTGCCTGTATCCATGGCCTCTGCCGCCCTTGGTGGCGATATCGAAGTGCCCACGATTGATGGCGGCAAAAGCCGCGTGAAAATCCCCGAAGGCAGCCAATCGGGACGCCAAATGCGCCTGCGTGCCAAGGGTATGCCTGCGCTGCGCTCGGGTGGTCCTGGTGATATGTTCATTGAGCTTGCGGTAGAGACGCCCGTCAAGCTGACCGCGCAGCAAAAAGAGCTTTTGCGCGAGTTTGACAAGCTGAGCGCGGACAACAATCCGCAATCCGAGGGGTTCTTTTCCAGCGTAAAAAGCTTTTGGGATTCAATGAAAAGCTAGGTGTGGTTTCGTTCTCAAAATGCGGTCAATGACGGCAAATAGGCCATATTGTTCACGAATTTGATATTAACTATTTACCGCTAGGGCTCCGAACGCGATGATATGCATGCACCGCGGCATTATTTCATGCCGAAGCATATTGGACGTATTATTATGAGCGATACAATCATGGCGTCACTTGCGGCGCTAAAATCCAAAAGCCAAACGGCCAGATATTCGCCGGACACCAGCTTTCGTTCGATCCGTAGCCAACAGGCGAATAGGTCGGAAAAAATACATAAAAAGAGCGGGTTACCAAGAGTTTGTGCGGCACAGATGAATGTAACCGTTTCCCTCGACAGCGACATAATCAGCCAGTTGGACACCGCCAACGGCGACTATGCAACCGAGATCCGAACCATTCTGCGCAAACATTTTCGCTCGGGTGTCTAGGCTTTAACCTTTCGCTAACCCGACTCGCGCATGGTTAACGCCATGAAGCAAATGTTCGCAGAAGCCCTATCGTTTTTTCACAATGATGAGGTGCGCTCGGTCAAACCGCTGCCCAATGGGCGGATTCCGTCCTATATGGTCGATCATCGCAAGCGCTTGCGCGAACGGTTCATGGGCGGCGGTGCGGATGCCCTGCCCGATTATGAATTGCTCGAACTGATCTTGTTTCGCGCCATCCCCCGGCAAGACGTCAAACCGCTGGCGCGCAAATTGATCGAGACCTTTGGCGATTTTAACCGGGTGCTCTCGGCCAAGCCCACGCAATTGATGAAAGTCAGCGGCGTTGGCCCCGCCGTCACCACCGAGCTTAAGGTGATCGAGGCCGCGGCCCACAGGTTGGCGCAGGCCAAGGTGTTGCACCACCACGCCCTAAGCAGTTGGGACGCCTTGATCACCTATTGCCACACGGTCATGGCCCACCGCGATACCGAACAATTCCGCATCCTATTTCTTGATCGCAAGAACGTCCTGATTGCCGATGAAGAACAGGCCCAAGGCACCGTCGACCATGTGCCCGTCTATCCCCGCGAGGTCGTCAAACGCGCGCTTGAGATGAATGCCTCGGCGCTGATTTTGGTGCACAATCATCCCTCAGGCGACCCCACGCCATCCCAAAGCGATATCGAAATGACCGCACAGATCGATGCCGCCGCACAGGCGCTTGGGATCACGGTCCATGACCACCTGATTATCGGCAAATCCCAAGAACTCAGTTTTCGGGCGCAGGGGCTACTCTAGGCCCGTGGTCCACAACTCAACCCGCCTGTTGGCGTTGCGGCCCCACGGCGTGTCGTCACAGCCAATCGGCAGGGCCTCGCCAAATCCGGCGGTGCGCAGCCCCACGGACGCAGGAATATCGCCGCCCAACACCGCGGCGATTTGATCATGCACGGCCTGTGCCCGACGCTCAGACAGTGCTTGGTTGGCAAATCCGCCGCCTTCGCTATCACTAAACCCAATCAAGGTAAGCGTCTGGCCGTCATAAAGCCCATCGGCGAATGCACGGGCCAAATACCGGGCATGCAACTGCGAAATCGGGTCCAGCTCTTGCCCGGTATCGTCAAACCGAAACGTCAGACTAAGCCGCGCCTGCCCGCGCATACTTGCCATCATCGTTTGTAAATCCGACAGCCCCACATCCGCGCCCGCCATGGCAATCGCCGATGCCAACCGGTGCCCCTGCTGGCCAATCGAAATCGGTGTTGGCGCCTGTGTCTGAACACCCGCGCGGCGCAAAATCACCTGCGCCTCGGGTGCGCCAATCCAGTCCAAAAACGCCTCGCCCATCTGCGGCATATACCGCCGGGTTTGCACCAGCATCATCGGATAGGTGAGGGGGTAATCCTGCGTGCGCACCGATTGCGCTGTGCGCGCCGCGCCCAAATCGCAAAAATCGCGAAGCTCCAACGGCAAAAGATTATCGATATCCGCCAACGGCAAAATGCCCAGCGCGCCACGATCCTCAAGCATTGCGGCCGCCATCTCTGCGGCGCTGGCATGCACCACCGCATCCCCCCGTATGTTTTCCGACAAAAACCCGTCCTGAAACCACTGGGCAATCCCGTGATGCCTATCGAGCGTATGCACCGTCAGTGGGATATCCGCCCCGCCAAGCGCGCTCCACGAGACGACATTGCCCCGCATCGCGGCCGTGATATCCGTCAATGGGACGTGACGCTGGCTTTGGCTTGGCGATACCACAGGCACCGCCGCATCCAATGCCACCAACTGCATCTGTCGTGGGCTATCAAGCTGCCCAAGCCCGGCATCTTGCGCCAACCGCAACTCGCTTGGGGTAAGAACGCGCGTTGTCATAACGACATCGGCCTCATCGGCCAACAAATCGGCAAAACCGTCTGATGTTGTCGTCGCGCGGTAAACCAACGTCAAAACCGGCGCGCCCTCGCCACTGCGCAAAACATAGGCAATGGTCCGCGCATCCATCATCAATTCATCGATGCTAAGGCCGCGGTCACGGGCAAATCCTTCGGTCAGGGCGGGCAAAATCACTTCGCCCAACCGCACAGCCCCAGAAAAACGCACAACCGGCGCATCCACCGCCGGGTCCGGGCAACCCGTGCCCTCGCAAGTTAAGGCGGCATAGTCGAGCGTAAGGGGCCCATGTTCGGTCAAAAGGCGCAAATGCAGGCCATCATAGCCCAAAACCTCGCCCTCAAGCACCAAACCTTCGGGCCCGGTTTGCACCGTAACGGTTTGTGCAACCGCCGCAGGCACGCATACGAAAAGTGCGGCACCAAGCACCGCACTTTTCATGAAACTAGCAAATTTTCCTAAACTATGTGGCGTCATCTCGACGCGAGTGTCAGGTCCGTCAGCATATTGTTCAATACCAGAAATTCACCAACCGCATCACAAGCCGGAAGTGTCATTTCAAGATCACGGGCAAATGGCTCTGCGCCGCCCGTCACTTGGATCGTTTGGGCCGCAATCTCGCGGCCACAATTGGCGGCCGTCACCTCGGCTTCGACGCTCATCTCAACAAGACCCGATGAGACGCTGTTGCTTGAGGGATAGGTATAAACCTGCGCCATCATCGCGCCATCAAGCCGTGCATCCCCAAGGGCCACCAAAAAGCCGCCTTCGCCGGACATCGCCATTGACGTATCGCGCATTGATGCCAAGGACACATGGCCCGCTTCGTCGTAATCGGCGCCAAATTCGCGCGCATGCATTTCCAGACCCGTCTCGCCCTGCCATTGCACGACAGAACGGTCGTACATGGCCACATCCGGCACGGTCAAAACTGTCACGGCGCCTTCTTGGCCACCGATATCGGCGATAAACACCGCCGTCTCGGACAACGCGGGTGCGGTCACTTCGGCCATGCCACTTGCGTCTGTCGCCATGCTCCAGATCATGCCTTGATGATGGAACGTAACGGTTGTGTTCGGCGCGCATGGCGCACTCAGGCGCAGATCAACCGACCCGGCCGGGGCCGCTTGGCCGGACAAAACCGCGTCGCATCCGGCATTGGCCAAAAGAGGTTGGTCTGCCGTGGTCTGTGTGGTGGCGCTTGGCACGACCGCGCTGGCGGTATCGCTGTCGGTGCTTTGGATGCGCACCTGATCAGGCATCAAGGGACCGATGAAATTCTCGTCTAGCGGGGCCAAAACGATTTGTTGGATCTCGGCCTGCGGTGCCGGTGTCACATCAGTATCGGCGATTTCCGCGATATCCAACGCGGCCATCTCAACTGAGGCGCGGGGCAAGGCCGGCGCGCTTAAATCATCAGGCGCTATAAACTCGGCTTCGACAACCGGGGTTGTTTGCGCCACGCTTGGCATTGGGAACAGACGCGATTGCGCCACTGCGGGCAGGCTCGGCAATTGCAAACTCGGGAGTTGCGGTGTCGTCGCAACGGGCGGTACAGCACCCCCCATACGCGCGGCAAGCGCATCGCCGTTTTGCATAACAAAGCCAATACTCAGGGCCACCGAAAAGGTTCCCCCTGCAACTGCCATTTTCCGGATCTGGGACATGTTTCCCCTCCATTTCCGTTAAGAATTTGGAAGGAAATTGCCAGATCAAGGTGTTCTCACAGCGGCGGGCTTGCGATGAATCCTTGCCGAAAATGCGGCGATGAATCGTCGGGAACATTTGCGCCGCACAACCAAAAGGTGTGCGGCGCATGGTATTACGTTTGATTTTGGAAACAATGCCCGGTTGGATCAGCTGACTTTGTTCACATCGACAACAACACGGCCCCGAACGCCCCCCTTAAGGATCGAACGCCCCAAATCGGGCAGGTCGCTTAATGTGGCGGGTGTCACCATTGCGTCCAATTTATCCATCGGCAAATCGCGGGCGATTCTTTCCCACGCACGAAGACGGTTTTCATAAGGCTGCATCACGGAATCGATGCCCAATAGATTAACGCCGCGCAACAAGAACGGGATCACCGTCGCCGGAAGCCCCGCACCACCGGCCAAGCCAACGGCGGCAACAGAGGCGCCGTACTTCATCTGGCCCAGCACACGCGCAAGCATATCGCCGCCTACCGCATCGACACATCCACCCCAAGCCTCGGCCTCCAAAGGCCGCTTGGTGGTCTCGTTAATCTCGTCGCGCGCAACGATCTGTGTCGCACCCAGCGACTTCAGGTAATCGGCATTGTCAGGCCGCCCCGTAACGGCGGCAACCTCGTGGCCCAACGCGGCCAGCAACGCCACCGCAACAGACCCAACACCGCCCGAAGCCCCCGTCACCAAAACAGGACCGTCTTTGATCCCGTGGTCCTCAAGCGCCATCACCGCAAGCATCGCGGTAAAGCCCGCAGTACCCACGGCCATCGCACGATCTGTGCTGAGGCCCTCGGGCAATGGCACCAACCAATCGGCCTTAACCCGCGCCTTCTCGGCATAGCCGCCCCAATGCGCCTCGCCCACACGCCAGCCCGTCAGGACAACCTTATCGCCCGCCTTATACCGCGCATCATCCGATGCCTCGACGGTGCCCGCAAAATCAATCCCCGGCACATGCGGGTAATTCCGCACCAATCCGCCACCGGGGCCAATGCACAAACCGTCTTTATAATTCACCGTCGAATATTCCACGGCCACAGTCACGTCCCCCGCGGGCAGATCATCAACGCTGATCTCCTCAACACCGGCCACTGGTTTCTCGTCACCCTCTTTGCGTACGATCAATGCGCGCATCTTATCTCTCCATCAAATCCAAAATTTCTCGTGCACAACCGCTTTGCGCATCCCATCAGGTGTCTCCACCGTCACCTCATCGCCGTCGTCCCAATGCGACAGGCGCACCATGCCAACGGCCACGTTCGTCTTGAAATCGGGCGACCACGCGGCGGAACTCACCCGGCCCACCCGCTTTTTGCCCGACCAAAGCGGCCACCAACGATCACATCCCGGCACCGCTGGCCCCTCAATCGACAGGGCGCGTATCTGTTGCACAGGCCCTTCCTTGGCCACACGCAACAATGCATCGCGCCCCACACATCCAATCGCCGTATGCGTGTTGCAAAACTTGCCCAAACCACATTCATGCGGCGTGTTGTCATCGGTCATGTCATTGCCAAACGACAACAACCCGCCCTCGATCCGCTCGATCAAATTTGGGCATCCGGCATGCACGTCTAAATCCTTGCCCGCTTCAAACAACGCATTCCAAAGCGGCATCCCAAGGTCTTCACCCTCGACATAGATCTCAAAGCCGCCCTGCTTGGAATAACCAGACCGCGCAATCACCAAATCGCGCCCCTGAAAGTCGAAGTGGTCAAACTTAAAAAACCGGACATCACGCACACGGTCGCCAAACACCCGCGCCATCAACTCGTCGGCCTTGGGGCCTTGCACCGCAAGCGGCGACACATCCGGCTCGTCCACCAACACATCCAAACGATACCCAAGCGCCAGACCCTTGACCCAAAAAAGCAGGTCACTATCGGCTATCGAAATCCACCACCGATCCTCAGACAACTTCACCGCCACCGGATCATTCAACATGCCCCCCGTCTCATCAACGATCGGCACATAATAACATTGCCCCGGCAACATCCGCCGCAAATCACGCGGAGTTAGCATCTGCATCAAGCGCCCCGCATCGGGGCCGCGCAGCTCAACTTGCCGTTCAACCGCCACATCCCAAACCTGCACCGCAGATTTCAAGTGGTGGTAATCTTCCTCAACGCTGCGAAACACCGTGGGCAGCAGCATATGGTTATAAACCGTATAGGCCTTAACCCCCGCAGCCTCGACACCTTCGGAGAATGGCGTGCGGCGCAGCCGACGCGATGGAGCCAAAATCGCCATGGCGCTATCCTTGTTCTTTGATCCGGTCCCGCAGGACAAATTTCTGTATCTTACCCGTCGATGTCTTGGGCAGCTCGCCAAACATCACCGATTTGGGCGTTTTGAACCCCGCGAGGTTTTCGCGGCAAAACGCGATGATCGCGGCCGCATCCTCGGGCGCGCCCGCGCGCAACTCAACACAAGCGCAAGGCACCTCGCCCCACTTTTCATCGGCCTTGGCAACCACAGCGGCGGCCAAAACATCGGGGTGTTTATACAGCACACCCTCCACCTCAACCGAGCTGATGTTTTCGCCGCCCGAAATAATCACGTCCTTAAGGCGGTCCTTAATCTGAATATATCCATTGGGGTGCATCACCGCCCCATCCCCCGACCAGAACCAACCGCCCTCAAACGCCTCTGCCGTGGCGTGCGGGTTTTTGTAATATCCCTTCATCACCGTATTGCCGCGAATGACGATCTCGCCTTGCGTGGCGCCGTCGCGCGGCACGTCCTTGCCCGTCTCGCGGTCAATCACGCGGGTCTCTTCGACCATCGGCATAGCAATCCCCTGATAGGCCTGCCGCTCGGCCTGATCGCCACTGGCAAGGCCGTTCCATTCATCCTGCCACAGGCATTGGGTGATATGGCCATAGGTCTCGGTCAGGCCGTAAACCTGCTCAACATTCAATCCCATCGCCCCCATCTTCTCAAGGATCGCGGGCGGCGGCGGTGCTCCGGCGGTAAACGCATTGATCGGCGGATCAAACGGTGTGTCGGGTTTGTCGGGGCTATCGGCGAGCATCTGAAGAATGATCGGCGCGCCGCCAAAATGCGTGATGCCTTCTTCCTTAAACGCCCGCAAAATCCGGTCAGGCGCGGGATTGCGCGTGAACACTGTTGTGCCGCCCACAATCGGCATCATCCACGCATGGCCCCAGCCGTTGCAATGAAACATCGGCACAACAGACAGGTATTTGGGATAATGCGCCATCTGCCATCCCGCCGCCGTGCCCATCGCCATCAGGTATGCCCCGCGATGATGATACACCACGCCCTTGGGCCGCCCCGACGTGCCAGAGGTATAATTCAGGCAACAGGCCTGCCATTCATCGACAGGCAGGGGCATCGGGCCGGCAATCGGATCAACCGCCAACAGATCATCATAGGAGGCCGGGCCATCAAACCCCTCTTGGGCATCGCGGATTTCCACAACCGGCAATTCGGCCCCATTGATCACAAACGCCGCCTGCAATAGCGGCGTAAACTCTGCATCCACAATCACCATTTTGGCGTCGCC
>JALZWD010000123.1 GCA_023300365.1 Flavimaricola sp.
GCGTGGCCGGGGCGGAATGTCTGGAGGATATCGCCGTAGTCTTTGGAGCGTTGATCAGTGTTACGGATCATCAATTGGATCGGCGTGCCTGTGGTGCGGCCCTCGTACATGCCTGACAGGATTTCGACGGCGTCGGGTTCGTTGCGCTGTGTCGTATTTTTGTTTTGGCCGGGGCGGCGTTTGTCCAGCCAGTGTTGGATCTGTGACGCATCAAGTGCGATGCCCGGGGGCGTGCCGTCCACCGTGGCGCCCAAGGCGGGGCCGTGGCTTTCGCCCCAAGTGGTGACGCGAAACAGGTGGCCGAAGGTATTGAAGGACATTTTGGTCTCCGCGTCAGGTGCGCAATTTCTTTATGCGATATGTGCGGGGGGGCCAAGAATTTTCGGTCTAAAATTCTTGGGGGGTCTCTTCTTGCCAGGTTGTGCGCAGGGTGTTGATCCAGTTTTGGTGGCAAAGTTTGACAAGCAGCGCGTCATCATAGCCATGCCCGCGCAAGGCGGCGACCAGATTGGGCAAGCCTGCGGCATCGCCGATCACATCGGGCACCATGGCCCCATCGAAATCAGAGCCAAAGCCCACGTGATCTTCGCCCAGATGGCCAATCAGGTGATCCAAGTGCCGCAAGATCGGATCCCATCCGGTGTTTGCGTTTTGCTGGCCATCGGGGCGCAAGAACACCGTGGCAAAGTTGAGGCCCACCATGCCGCCGGTTTCTGCGATCATCGCAAGCTGTCTGTCGGTAAGGTTGCGGGTGCTGGGGCACAGGGCATGGGCGTTGGAATGGGTGGCGACCAAGGGGGCGTCAGACAGGCGTGCGACGTCTTGCATGCCTTTGGCGTTGAGGTGAGAGAGATCAAGCATGATCCCAAGCGCGTTGCATTCGGCCACCAGACGTTTGCCCGCCTCCGTCAGGCCGGGGCCCGTGTCGGGCGCGCCGGGAAAGCGAAACGGGACACCGTGGCCAAAAACCGTGGGCCGCGACCAAACAGGCCCAAGCGAGCGCAGGCCCATGGCGTGAAACAGGTGCAGCGCATCAAGGGCGGGATCAATCGCCTCGGCGCCTTCCATATGCATCACGGCGGCGATTTGGCCGGTTTTGGCGCAAGCTGCAATTTGGTCGGCGGTGGTGCAAAGCGCCATTGTATCGGTGCGGGCCAAGGCGCGCAGGTGGCCGGCCATGGCAAGGGCCGTGTGTTGCGCGGCCGTGTGATCGATCAGGGGCGGCAGGGGGATATCATAGCTGGGGTCTTGCATGAGGGCCTCGAAATCGCCGGGAAGCGCGGTTTCGGGAGAGGGCACATAGATCGCAAAAAGCCCGCCCATCATGCCGCCAGCCTGCATGCGCGGCAGATCGAGGTGACCTGTGCCATCACCATCAAGCCAAAGAGTGTCGCGCCGTTCGGGGGCGGCCAGTGGGCGCAAGAGAAAATCGTTATGGCCATCAAAGACAGGGATCATGCCAGCTCCTTTGGGTCTTGAGGTATGGGCCCACTTTAGGGGACGGACGTTGTGCCGCAAGAGATCACGGTGTTGTTGTATGGCACAGGCACGATGGTTGGCGTAGTCCTAGGGGCATGATGCGGTACATGCCTGACGTGTTGATTCGACTATGCCTTGTCCTTGCTATTTCGGTGGGGTTGATTGGCGTGGGGTTTGGGCACCCTGCCGCAGCCCCGAGCGACCCCGATTTAATCGCATTTCTTCAAGCAGGCGGCACACCGGATGATCTGTGCGCGACAGGCACCCCGGCCCAGCATTGGGGCCAGACCGAGTGCGAGGCCTGTCGCCTGAGCGACACGACATATGCGCCGACCGCAAGCAATGCGGCACTGACCGTTGGCGAAATCTGTGCCGCCACGTTGAATGCCACGACATATGCGGCACCTTGTGCAACACCGCGCGGCGGCGCCCACCCGGCCCGCGCACCCCCTGTTTTGGTGATGATTTAAGACATAAAACATCACGCAAAGCGTTGGCCGGTAGCCCCTTTGCAAAGACAAGACAGGACTGATTTATGAAAACCTATGTATTGGCCGCGATGGCCACAATGGCCACAGCCGCGCTTGGGGCACCTGTATGGGCGCATGACTTTGAACTTGGCGATTTGACAATCGCGCATCCGATGGCTTTTGAAACCGCGATCACGGCGCAGACCGGCGCGGGCTATATGATCATCACCAACAACGGCGAAACAGACGACCGCCTGATTGAAGCGCGGGCCGATTTTCCGCGGGTTGAGATCCATCAGATCATCCGGGACGGTGACATCATGCAAATGCGGCCGCTTGAGGCGGGTTTGGTGATCCCCGCAGGCGAGACGGTGATGCTTGAGCCGGGTGGATATCATGTGATGATGATGGGATTGCCCGCGCCTTTTGTGGTGGGCGAAGAGTTTCCTCTCACACTTGTGTTTGAACAATCGGGTGAAGTTGAGGTTATGATCAAGATCGAAGAACGTGTTGTGTCGGCCAGTGGCCATGATGACGGCGCGGATCATGGTGATCACTCAGATCACGGTGATCATAGCGACCACGAAAGCCATGGCGATGTGGACCATGAGACGACGGAAGAGGTGAGCGAATGAAACTTAAACTTATCCTTGGTGCGACGGCCCTTGTTGCGGTGGGCTTTCAGGCGATCTCTCAGGGCGACACGTTGGACGATTGCCGTGTAAGTTCGGTGGGTGACGCCCAAATCGGCGGGCCGTTTGAATTGATCGACGAGACCGGGGCCACGGTGACCGATCAAGATGTGATCACCGAGCCGACGTTGCTCTATTTTGGGTATACGTTTTGCCCGGATGTGTGCCCACTTGATAGCGCGCGCAACAGCCTTGCCGTTGAGTTCCTTGAGGAAGCCGGACACACGGTGACGCCGGTTTTCATCACCGTTGACCCAACGCGCGACACGCCAGAGGTGGTGGGCGATTATGCGGATGTGTTTCACCCCCGCATGGTTGGCCTGACCGGAACGCAAGATCAGGTCCATGCCGCCACGCAAGCCTACCGGGCGTTTTACCGTCTGCACCGATCGGATGATGAATTTTACCTCGTGGATCATTCATCGTTTACCTATTTGATGTTGCCCGAAATTGGCTTTGTCGAGTTCTTTCGGTCGGGGGCGAGTTCGGATGAAGTTGCGGAAGTGACGGCCTGTTATATCAACGCAGCCTAGGGTTTTGACCCTAGGTAAGGGTATTGCCCGCACCCAAATGAGACCTGTGTAACGCGACAATTGGGGGCCTAAAGTGCCCCCAACTCTCACGCGAGGTTGATAACCTTTCTGCAAATTTTTGTAGACGTTAGCGGATCGCACGGTATTCTAGCATC
>JALZWD010000124.1 GCA_023300365.1 Flavimaricola sp.
AAAAATGTCCAAAGAGAAAGGCCGTGCGCCGCATATTCGCATGACGGCGGCAGTGTCAGACGGCGAGCGTTTGTATGTGGTGCGCTATGCCTCGGACGACCGCGCGCCGTCGCTTTATTACCGGCAGAGTGTTTTTGGCAAGGGATGGACGGTTGTGTCAGAGCCCTATGCGGAATGTGGCGATTGGCTTGAGATTGATAGTGGGACGTTCCTAACCTTTAGCCAAGAAGATGCGCGCGCCGAGCGATTTGTCCCCACGGTTTGAACGCGGGGGCCAAGCGCGCGGCAGGCGCCGCGGCCCCTAGCTGCCTTGGGCATATCCAATAAGGATGTCGGCAAACCGATCCGGTGGCAGGATAGGTGGCAGGACCGTGAGAAATTCACCACTGCCTGAGAGCACATAGTAATTGCTGTCGTGGGCATAGATCGGCCCGTATTCCAGATCATCAAACAGGTGTTCGATATTGATTTGAAAGGCGTCGTAGACGGCGGCGAGGTCTTGCTCGGAACCGGTAAGGCCAATCAGGGCGGGATGGATCGCGGCCAAGGGAGCGGCCATGGTATCCACAGTATCGCGCGCACCATCGATGGTGATCATCACGGTGCTAAGCGGTGTGCCTTTCTCGGCCATTAATGCCTGAATTGTGCCCATTTGGGGCAAGGCCATGGTGCAGATCGCGTCGCAATTGGCATAGCCAAAGAACACCAATTGCAAATGTCCGTTTGGATCTGCTTGCGTGCGGGTTTCGCCCCATTGATTGGTCAGGGCAAAGGGCGCCCCAAGATCAACCGGCAGGCCATTGGACTGTGCGGTGGCACCACCCGCCCAAAGGGCGAGCAGTGGCGTGATGAGGCGGGCGATCAATCGTACAACTCGGCTTTGATTTCTTCGTCACGCTCGAGGCCAAGCCCGAAATAGCCAGTGGTTTGCAAATGCGCGAGGATATTGCCCGCGCGTCTGTACCAACGACCACTTCCTGCCCAATCGGGGTGTGCGGCTTCCCAGGCGTCGGTCCATGCCTTGGCTGCGGTCCATTCTTCGGTTTGGGTGGGGCGAATGAACTGCACAAGATACATGTTGATGGCGCCAACACTATCATCGGTGAGTAAGAGGCCATCGACATCGACGTCTTGCCCACAAAACGGCAGCAAGTCGGTGGCACCGCCCGAAAAGAGGGCCTGATCGTTTTTCTGGACGTTAACCAGGACATTATCGCTGTGGCGCAGGATGCCAAGTTGACGTGCACCATCACCGCAATTGGCCGCGCAATCGCCAGTAAGTTCGCAGGTGATATCCACAACGGTGCCTGTGAATGTTGCGTTAGATTCCGCGAAAAGGTTCCATGAACGGGCGTTGGAGCCCTCTTCAAAGCGCCAATCTTGGGCGGAGGCGGATGTGGCGCCGATGAGGGCCGCGCACGTGAGGATGGATTTGATCATATCAACGCTCTCCTGGTGGAATTGCAAAACCGGGGACGATGCCAAAATCGGTGTGGTTAAGGTTGGTGATGCCCATATCTTCGACGATTTCTTCGACCACGATATAGTTCAGGCCATCGCGCTCATAAAAGATGCCGTCGGCCGTGACGGTGTGCGAGGCCAGCGAGAGCAGCGTGTCGCCGCCGGCGTTGTTGTCGTCGCCTTCAATTTTGAGGACCATATAAATCGTGCCGTCTGGCGCAAGAAGGCCCACGGGAATGCCGCCCGCCGAGCACCACATCGCGCAGGTATGATGCGCCGAGCCCACCACCGTTTCGGGGCCGCCCATGACGCCGGAGAAATAGCACCACGTGTCGATAAATTCGCCGGTTACGGTAATGCGTTGCCCTTCGGTGGCGGCCACAGCGGGCGCCAGAGGAAGGCTGGACATAAGGGCGGTGGCCAATGCTAAGTGTTTCATTTTGAGGCTCCATGGTTTGGTTGGGTCTAGTTTGCACTAATTTGCTGCGCCTCGACATCACAGTTGAGTGACGAGCCGGGACAGCGCCGCACGAGTGGCGTAGGGTCACAAGCGATGAGGAGACGTGTCATGCTTAACAGACGACAGTTGATAGTGGGCCTTGGGATTGCCGTGCCTGCCGCAGCGGTTGGTGGGCGTGCCTATTTGCGCCCCACGTTTGACGGGGATGCCCTGACACCCAGCCAGGCGCATGAAATGGCTGTGTCTGGCGACATCTTTTTGATCGATATCCGGCGCCCGGATGAATGGACCGCGACGGGATCAGGCGAGGGGGCCGTGCGGATCGATTTGCGGGTGGATGATTTTGAAGACCAATTGCTGGCTTTGGCGGGCAACAAAGACGCGCCTATCGCGTTGATCTGTGCGGCGGGCGTGCGTTCTGCGCGCCTGAGCAATCGGTTGATGGCGGCGGGGTTCACCCAGATTATTGACGTGCCCGAAGGTATGACGGGCGGCATTTACGGGCCGGGGTGGATCAATACCGGCCTGCCGGTGGTGCGCGATGCGGAGTATGCACAGTGAGGGCGCTTGCGGCAGCAGTGCTTGGGCTCGTTGCAGGACCGGCTGTGGCGGCATGTGATGACCAAGGGCATTGCGAAATAGCCCAAGGCACCTATCACATCGCCGTACCCCAAGGCGTCGAGGCGCCGCCGATGGTGCTTTGGCTGCATGGGTTTGGCGGATCGGGCGAAGCGGCTTTGCGCAACCGAAACGGCGTGCAGCGATACCTTGACCGGGGCTATGCATTTGCCGCCGCCGATGGGCTGCGGCGCGAATCTGGCAGCTTTGGCGAAGGGCGGCGCAGTTGGTCGTTTCATCCCGATTGGCCACAGCGCCGGAACGAAGCCGAATTTTTCGCAGCCATCGTTGATGACGCAGCCGAAGTGTATGGAATTGACCCCGAGCGCGTGGTTCTTGCGGGTTTTTCAATCGGCGGCTCAATGACGCATTACACGGCCTGCGCACAGCCCGATCTATTTGATGCCTATGCTCCGGTTGCGGGCGCGTTTTGGCGGCCCCATCCGACAGAATGTGTGGGGCCTGTGGATTTGTTTCACACCCATGGTTGGAACGACGCCACAGTGCCGCTTGAGGGGCGCACGTTTCGCGATGGGGCCGCGGCACAAGGCGACAGCTGGGTTTCTATGATCGAGATGACGCCACCCCTACTCGGCCACCACTTACGCATGCTTTCTATTGGTTTCGTTTCTAAGGGCCTGTCTGATCGGGTACTCACCACGAAAGCCAAACGGTCAATATGTAGTGATTCCGCTTCTAACGGCCCGTGCGATTGGGATTACGCCATTACTAATCGACCACTGCGCCCCTTCCCTCGCCGTTTGCCCATCCGCCTTGTAAACTGTTGGGGGAGGGTGGGCGGCAAACAACAACTCCACGAGTCCCTCACGTCCCTTGCCCGGTTCCCGGTTCTATGCAGCTCGTGCAGGGCCTTGCCCGCTAGGTATACATCCCGGATACTCGCTGCACCGACGACTCGGCTTCACGCCGCTTTTATCGGTGCTTGCTCGCATCTGAGCTGCATTGATCTTTCCTCACCAATCATCTGGAACTCCCATTTGTTTTCTACTATTTCCGCCAAACACCCGTTCCCGTTATATTGAAACCCTCCGAATTAGTCTCATATACTCACTGGTTTATCGTTTCGACCCGTTACCCCCAAAACACCAGGTTTCCACTACGACAACCTTCCTCTTTGGTTGCCCACTTGCCACGAAAAAATGCGTGAGACGTTTTGAAGAAGCTGAAATGGTGGGGAGGGGCTGCCCTGGCCCCGTCCCCCCTCCGGCATACGCACGCCTTCCTTACCCCTATAAAAATAGCAGG
>JALZWD010000125.1 GCA_023300365.1 Flavimaricola sp.
CTGGACTGTTTTGGGGTGTGGTTTGGCTTGGATGATGCTGGGGCTTGGGCGCGAAAAGATCATTGGGTTTGGTGGTGTGGCAGTTGGTTACCCCGAGGCCGGTTAGTTTTAGATTGCTAAAACTGATGTTTTGCCCATCGCGTTACTCTGGTTTTCGCCGAATTAATAGGAACCGAAGTACCAAAACGCACATAAGCAGGACAAGTCCGATTAACATCGTAGCAACCACCGCTTGGCCCAGTTGACTAGAGACCGCTTCGTCCTTGGTCAGGTTGGCGAGCCTCAGCCAATCCCAGTAAGTTGCCGCAATTGAAGCAATGCTCATAATACCCAGAGCGGTGAGTATGAAAATCATCAGGGATTGTCGCCGTTCCTGGTTCAGGATGCGCCGAGAATACGAAGTTTGTATGAGATCTCTAGCCTGAGCCAAGGTTTCGTGAACATAGTCTTTGCTAGGAATCGTTTGCCATTTTTTCTCAACAAGGCCTGCACACTCGTTAAGCTCCGGCTTCAAATTTGCACGGTATTCCTGCATTCTATGCCGCCAAAGGCGAAACTCGGTTTGATATCGCACAATACGACGTTCCAAATCGATGAGCTCTGAAACGGATTGGTTTTCATCCGTTTCAGCCAGCCTATTGAGGCAAAACTCTTGTGCAGTTCTCACATCGTACCACTCGCATTGCGAGCGCGCCATAAGCGCAACCCGGTCCCAAAGGCTTTCGGGTTGTCCGGAGATGCAGACTGAATAACTCCAGCCTGGCACGAAGTGCACAATGTCACTCTCACTTGGACTAGAATATTCAAGCCCTTCCGCTTTAAAGCATAGCTTTGCAACTGTTTCGAAGGCAGGGCTTTCGCTCTCTGCAAGCAAAACTGTATGGGTGATGGTCTCCCCGACCTCAAAACGTATCTTTGAGGCCTTTGCGAGTTCTGTGAGCAAGTTAGCGGCCTTCTTTACGTGTCGCGAAGCCTCTTCGCGCATGTTCGAAATAGCCGTACGTGCCAAGCTTGAGTCTATCTCGTGTAACTCAATGACGCATGCCTCGCCCGTACTGAATACCACGAGGATTGAACTGTCCTCAATTTGAAGCACAGCGAATGTCAGCTTACGAACCCGTGACAGAGCTGACGTCACTGAGTCGCGCAAAGTCGCTGCAAATGGATTTCCATCTTCAAAATCCTCAGTTTCCAGGGGGTGATATTTGTAATCTTTGCCTTCAAAGAATGCCCAGTCTTCTGACAGTTCTGGTGGTTTTTGTGGACCCTTAAAAGACTTGGACAAATACTTGGAAAACCTTGCCCAATCAGACGGTACGACACGCAAAGGCGAAATTAACGCAAAACTTATCATAAATAGCCGCCATGCGCCGACTCTAGATACACGTGCGGCATTCCATGCTCGGTATAGTCGAGTGTCAATTCGGTTCCAGCTGCAATGTCCCTGCTTGCAATTAGCGTTCGATTCAACATGTCAAAGCTTAGCAGCGGCTCCCTTGAATGGTTTATGTATCCATACGATGTCCAGACACTTCGTAGTAAGATCATATCATCACTGATGGCGTTCCATTCGTACTTCAACAAAAATTCTAGGTCGTCATCGTGTTGAACAGCCTGACCGTCAAGGATTGTTAGAATTTCACCCTTTGCTCGGTTCCGAGTGCTAAAGAGCCCCATTCCATGAATAGAGCTTTTTGCTATCTCCACATCGTGGATTGTTTGAAGAATATCTGCCATGATGCCGTAAAATGGGCTCTTCGGACTGACCTCGTCAACCGCCAAATCCTAGATGCGTGTCAAACCACCGCTTTGTAGTCTCAAAACATCTAGGCGCCAAGCTAGCCACATGGAGCCCCCGTTCGTTTGTCGCGCAGCACTAATAATTTTGGGCTCGAAACAAACCTTCGCTGCACGACGCCATCATGCTCGGAATTCGTTGGCTCGGCTTCGTGTGTGTTCGTGTTGTTGAAAGAGGCCTTAGGCAGCCGAGCGTTTGGGTCTTGGGCCAGCGGCACTGCTGGGTTTGACGATCAGCCTTCTTGGATGCCGACACTCAAGACCTTTCGGGATTCCGGTGATTTCGCAGCTTTACTTGATGTGACAGCGTGGAGTGCACTGTGAAAATGCAATTTTTATTGTTTTGAGCGAATAGTTTTTTAACCCTCATGGGGGATGGTTCTTCGACCCCTCGCAGTTTCGTCAATGGACCTTTGGAAATGGCTTTTATCTCTGAAATTCACTACCGGAGCGTTGATGTCGCTCGAAGCGATCCGTCCAGTTTTGAATTTGTTGAAGTCACCTTGGCACCAGGTGACGATCCCGCCGATTTCGTCGTCTCGTTTTACGATACGCATGGTGTATTGATGGACGGGAGGCGTCTGTTCGGTGGACAAGCCGACCTTTGCGTTTGAGTGTCCAAGGTCGGCTTGTTGGTGCAGTTACGGGGTTGCGGTTACGGGGATTACGCGACGACGTTAAAGTCGGGTCCGTAGGGGTAGCTGGTAATATTCTCGTTTCCATCTTGGGTAATGACGAGAATATCATGCTCGCGGTAACCGCCTGCGCCGGGCGTTCCTTGGGGTATTGTCAGCATCGGTTCCATCGAAATGACCATGCCGGGTTCGAGAATTGTTTCAATATCTTCGCGTAACTCAAGACCTGCTTCGCGGCCGTAGTAGTGGGATAGGACACCGAATGAGTGGCCGTAGCCGAAGGATCGGTATTGCAGCAAATCGCGGTCTTGGAAGAATGTGTTGATTGCCTGGGTGATGTCGGCGCAGCTGACGCCGGGGCGCAGCAGGCTGATGCCCAACTCGTGGGCGGCCACGTTGGCTTGCCAAATCTTGAGGCTGGCGGGATCGACGGTTTCGACAAACATCGTTCGTTCCAGTGCGGTGTAATATCCACTGATCATCGGGAAGGTGTTGAGGCTGAGGATATCGCCCGTCTGTAGGGTGCGGGCCGTTACCGGGTTGTGGGCGCCGTCTGTGTTGATGCCTGACTGGAACCAAACCCACGTGTCACGGTATTCTGCATCCGGGAAGCGGCGGGCGATTTCGAGCTCCATCGCATCACGGCCTGCCATTGCGACGTCGATTTCGCGCACCCCTGCTTTGACCGCATCCTTAATCGCATAGCCGCCAACATCCGCCACCTGAGCGCATTGGCGGATCAGGGCGATTTCGGCGCTGGATTTATGCATCCGTTGGCGCATGGTGGCGGGTGCGATATCGATTTTGGCCTTGGGCATTAGGAACGTGTCCATCAGCGCAGATTGCGCCAGCGTTAAATGATCGGCTTCGAAGCCGATGGTCTGTTTTGTGCCAGTGACCGAGCGCACCGCGCGCCAGTAGTTGTCGCGTTGCCAGTCGGTGTAGGTGATGTTGTCGCCGTGACTGCGCCGCCATGGTTGGGCGGCATCAATACCCGCACTCATCGTAACTGCCTCGGTTTGGGTTACGACCAATGCGTAGGGGCGGCCAAAGGCACAATAGAGGAAACCCGAGTAGTAGGCGACGTTATGCATCGAGGTGAAGACGCATGCATCGACCCCCAAGTTATGCATATCAGCGCGGAGACGGGCCAAGCGCGCGTCGTATTCTTTGGCCTCGAAGGGGAGTGTTTTTTCGCCTTGGTGAAATCGGTAAAATTCTGGACGGTCCATGACAATGGTTCCTTCAACGAAATGCCATGGCGCGGTTGAAGGAAGCAGAACCCCCTTGACCGCGCGTGCGGCAAAGAAAAGTCCCGGCGTTCAGGAAGATGATTGTGGGCTTGCAGCACGCTGCTGGCGACGCCATCGCCAACCCATGGGCTTGTTATGCAACATGGGCCATATCTGAGGCAAGCTTTTTGGGGGCGCAGGCGATGAACCGTTGGCGCCGCATCAATGAAAGGGGCGGCCCGAGGCCGTTTTCTTTTGTGACCCGGAGTATGACAAGACGCCAAGCCTGCTGGAGGAATGGCTATCTGCGCATCGTGTGGCCGCGACGATTTTGGCACAGACGGAGATGGCGGACCCTGATGTGCGCGCGATATCGGCGCAAGGCGGGTGGTTAGCCTTTGGCCCCTGCGCGGTAGGCGACAGGGGTTTGGCCGTAGACACGCTGGAATTCGCGGTAGAAGTTTGAGCGTGTGAGGAAGCCAGATTTTTCCATGATCTGTGTGGCGGGGTCGTTGGTTTCGACCAAAAGGCGTGCCGCGTGGCGTAGACGAAAGCCGTTAACGTATTGCGAGACGTTGAGACCCGTCGCACCATTCACGGCCTCGGATAAGGCGCGCGACGGGACGCCGAGGCGGCGTGCAAGGCGATCAACAGTGAGGCTTGTGTCGAGGTAGAGGCTGCGCTCGTTGAGGAGGGTTTCTGCGCGTGCAAGCAGGGGGTCGTCTGTGGTGGGGGCTGCTGTTGGCACGGGCGCGGGGCGTGCGCGGGAAATCGCAAAGATCGCGGCGCACAATCCGGCGGTCATGGCGACAGCGCCGATCGAGATCAGACCCAAGGCCGCATCCTCGCGTTGCCATGCAAAGCTGAGGGCGATGGCGCTGTCGAAGAGTGTGAGCGCAACGAGGAGGCCGATGGCGAGGAGCATCCACAGGCGCAGGGGTTCGGCCAGATCGAGGCGTGCGTTCGTCAGGTGATCGGGGCCTTTGCGCCAGAGCATGTAAATGAGCATCGCATAGGCGAGATAGCTGGCCGCGATGGCGACGTCATAGAGCGGATAGGCGCGAGAGATCATGATGAATGCGAGGATCATGCAAGGGATCAGCAGCACATGCAGGCCGATGGCGATCCATACCGGGCGGCGTGGTGCGGTGAGCGCGTAGAAGGCCGCGAAAAGAAGCGGGCCTGCGAGGATCGGGAAAATGCGTTGCAACGGGATGAAGGTATTGATCCCGTAGCCAAAGCGCAGGCCGACCAGCAATGAAGCGATGGATTGAGTGACAAACAGCGTGGTAAACAGCCCGCGCGCCAGTGGATTGCCGAAATCGCGCCGCCAGACCAAGACCGCCGCCACCGCAGACAAGAGGAATGTCAGGATCGGGAGGGGCAATGTGAACAATTGGTCCTGCATATCTGTCCTATATCACGTTGTCCTTGTCCTGCATCACGATTGAGGACAGGCAAACGGGGGTCAAACCATTGTGTATAAAGCGTTTTGCACCTGAATTGAGGGCACCAACACATATCAATCAGGAGTAAACGACATGACACGCATTTTCACAATGACCGCCGCAGCCACCCTTATCGGGAGTGCAGCCTTGGCGGAGGGGTATCACACAGGGCTTGCCGAGTTGCGCATTGCGGACGCTGCGCGGCCTTTGGACGGGTTTATCTGGTATCCAACCATGGCGGAAGACGGGGCCGAGCGGTTTCACGGCAATGCTGTTTGGGAGGGGATCATGGCGGTGCCCGATGCGGAGCCAGCCGAGGGGAGGTTTCCATTGGTGGTTCTGTCGCATGGAATGTTTGGCAATGCGATGAACCAATCGTGGCTGGCGTCGGCATTGGCCGAGCGGGGATATATCGTGGCCGCGATCAGCCATCCGGGCACGTCGACGTGGCTGCGTGACGCGGATGACCGCCGTGCGTTGTGGGAGCGCCCACGGGATGTGAGCCGTGTTATTGATGCGATGGAAAACGATCCGCGCGTCGATGCCAGCCGGATTTATATGGCGGGCCATTCGCTTGGTGGGTTTACCGCCGCTTTGTTGGCGGGTGCGCGGTATGATGCGGCGGCGATGGATGGGTTTTGTGCGGACAATGCCGGGGAGTTGGTCTGTGGCATTTTTCAAGGATGGGACGTGGCGCAGACGCCCGAGGACCGTGCGATGCTTTCCGCCGATCTGTCCGATCCGCGTATCGATGCCTTTGCATTGTTTGACATGGGCGGTGCACAGGCCCTGTCCGAGGCGAGCATGGGGGCGATTGCCACACCGACGCTGATTTATGGAGCCCCTGTCGAGGAGCTGAATGGGCTTGATCTTGATGTGCAGTCGCGCGCCATTGCGGGCGCGATGGACCCGAGCGTTGTGACGTATCTTGAGCCAGAAGGTTTGGCGCATTTCGATTTTCTGGGGACATGCACGGAACGCGCGATTGCGATCCTGACCGAGGAGGAGCCTGAGGATGTGTTTGTGTGCATCGAAGGCCGCGAGCAGCGCCGTGCCGAGCAGGCGGTGATCACCGATGAGGTTGAGGCGTTTTTCGCGAGCACGCGGTAGGGCGTGTTCAGGGCGGGGTTTGATGCTATGACCCCGCCCATGAGCAATCAAGATACCCTTAAATCCCGGCTTGGGGTCTTTGCCCTTGAGGCGGGATTTGTGCGTATGGGTGTATGCAGGCCCGATGCCACTCCGCAGGCCGCCGCGCGGTTGGCGGAATTTGTTGAAGGCGGGCGGCACGGGCAGATGGGGTGGATGGCCGAGCGTATGGGCTGGCGTGGTGATCCGGCGGCGTTGTGGCCGCAGGCGAAATCGGTGGTGATGTTGGCCGAGAGTTATACGCCCCGGCATGATCCGCTGGCGATATTGAACGCGCGCGATATGGGCGCGGTGAGTGTCTATGCCCAAGGGCGCGATTACCACGACATTGTGAAAAAGCGCCTTAAGCGCGTGGGGCGGTGGTTGATTGAGCAGCAGGCGGATGCCGAGATCAAGGTGTTTGTGGATACAGCACCTGTGATGGAAAAGCCTTTGGCGGCCGCGGCGGGTTTGGGATGGCAGGGTAAGCATACCAATTTGGTAAGCCGCGAGATGGGCAATTGGGTGTTTTTGGGCGCGATTTTCACCACCGTTGAGTTGGAGCCGGATGGGGCGGAAGAGGATCATTGCGGGTCGTGCCGTGCGTGTTTGGATATCTGCCCCACGGCGGCGTTTCCGGCGCCGTACCAATTGGATGCGCGGCGTTGCATTTCGTATTTAACGATTGAGCATAAGGGACCTGTGGACGAGGATTTGCGCGCGATGATGGGCAACCGGATTTACGGGTGTGACGATTGTTTGGCCGCATGCCCGTGGAACAAGTTTGCGGTTGAGGCGACGGAGATGCGGTATTTCGGATCGCGGGAGCCTGCGCCTTTGGCGGAGCTTGCGGTGCTGGATGATGCGGCGTTTCGCGCGATGTTTTCGGGATCACCGATCAAGCGGATTGGGCGCGACAGGTTTGTGCGCAATGTGCTTTATGCGATTGGCAATTCGGGGGATGCGGCATTGGCCGATGTGGCGGCGGGACTGGCCGAGGATGCGGACGGTGCGGTGGCCGATGCGGCGCGCTGGGCGAAGGGGCGGTTGCAAGGGGATCGCTGAGCGCTAGGGTTAGGGGACCGAAATCAGGAGTTTGCCGCTATGAAATGGATCGCCCTCGCCGCCGCACTGTTGCCCCACACGCTTGATGCCCAAGTGGCCCAAGGGCCGGCCAACGCCGATTTTGCCCCCGCGTTTGCACAACAGACCCGCGCGCCCGCACTTGGCGAGACGGATGTGACGGTTGAGCTGGTGGCGCGCGGATTGGAACACCCTTGGGGCATCGCGCCACTTGGGGAGGGGCAATGGTTGGTGACCGAGCGGCCGGGGCGTATGCGGATATTGTCGGCGGACGGCAGCCTGAGTGATCCGGTGACGGGCCTGCCGCAGGTGGCGGTATCGCGGCAAGGCGGGCTTTTGGATGTGGCCGTGGGCGCGGATGGGACCGTGTTTTGGACATATGCCAAACAGGTGCCGGGCGGATACGTGACCGCCGCGGCACAGGGACGTTTGCAAAGAACGGCAAATGGCGGTGCGATGACGCAGGTGCGCGATATTTTCGTGCAAACCCCGCCGTCGCCCAATCAGACGCATTATGGGGCGCGGATTGTGCCCGATGGGCGGCATGTTTTCATCACAACCGGCGAACATTTTAGCGCGAGCGAACGGGTTTTGGCACAGGATGTGACAACCACATATGGCAAGGTGATCCGCCTTGGGGCCGATGGATCAGTGCCCCGG
>JALZWD010000126.1 GCA_023300365.1 Flavimaricola sp.
CTTACCGGCGCGTTCCACAAAGATCTGTTGTGGGCCGTTGACCAAGATATCGTTGACGGTCTCGTCTTTGAGAAGCGTTTCAAGAGGCCCAAGCCCCTTCACTTCGTCGTACAAATCTTGGCTTAGGGTTGTGCGTTCTTCACGGTTGAGCACGACACCCATTTCTTCGAGGGTCTCGGTTGCAATCGCGTTAATCTCGGAGCGCAAATCCTGTTCGGTGGCGTTTTCAAGCGCCGACAGGTTGAGGCTGTCTAAGAGGGCTTTGTGGAGATCAAGCTTGATCTCGGAGAGCCGCTCTTTGCGTTTTTTCTCTTTGTCGCCTTGCACGGGGGCCGCCGGAGGGGCCGCGCGCATCATCGACTTTTTCTTTTCAGCAGGCGCCGCCACGGGGAGCGATGTCACCGTGGCCGCCTTTTTATCCGCGGCGGGGGCCGCGTCGTCTTTTTTATACTTGGAAAACATCGGTCGTTATCCTTTACCAGTCGCCGCCGCCTCGGAGGCGTTTACGTCGTGAACGGATTTCGCGAGCTTGGCGATTTCCTTGCGCAGGGCGTTCTTGGGCAGGCCTTCGGCCAGGGGAACACCGTGGTCGGCATTTTGCGCGACTGTTTTGCCACCATCGGGCATCATTACTTCGATCGACACGCCAAGGCTTTCGGCGAGGCGCTTGACCCGGCTTTTGCCGTTCAGGTCGGTAAAGCCCGGCGCGCGGTTAAGAACAAAGCGCAGTTTGTTCAGGGGCAACCCTTCGGATTGCAACGCACGCTTGAGGCGCAATGTGTTTTGGGCCGAGCGCATGTCCAATTCGAGGGTGGCGAAATAGACGTGTGCGGCATTAAGAACGGTTTCGGACCATTCAACCATCACCGACGGCATGTCGATGATGACATAGTCAAAGTTGACGCGGGCCATTTCGATCAGGCGCTCAATGTCGGCGGGGCCAACAAGGTCCATCGGGATCATGTCGGTGGGCGATGTGAAGACGTGCAACTGCTGGTTATAGCTGAGCAAGGAATGCATGAAGCTTTCGCTGTCCATGCTTTCGGTGTCCGACAGCAATTCAAGGATCGTCTCGCGGCGGGGCAGGTCGAGGTATGTCGACGTGGCGCCAAATTGGAAATCAAGGTCAAGAAGGCAGACACGCGGCGCGTCTTCTTTTTCGACTTGGCTCAACTCCCAAGCAAGGTTCACCGCCAAAGTCGTGGCACCTGTGCCGCCGGCCATGCCGTGCACGGGGATCACCACGCCGGACCGGTCGCCGGTTGGTTTGAGAGTATTGCGAATTTCTTCGGCCACGGGGGCCGCAGCGGCGGGTTGTTGGACACGCTCAATCGCGCGGGCCAACTCGCCTTCGGGAAGCGGGTAGGGGACAAATTCGTTGCCGCCTTCGCGCAGCAAAGTATGCAGCGACGCGGGCGTTACATCCTCGGTGATCAAGATCACTTTGATGTCGCGCTTTTTGGCGGATGAAATGATGTCAACAATCAGCGACAGATCGTCTTCGTCGTCTTTATCAAGGGCGATTGCCACAAACTGAAGCTCGGCGGCCTCGGGTTGTTCCAGAAACGCCAGCGCGTCACCAAAACTGAGATCGCCCCAATTCTCGCCGAGAGCGACTTCCATGTCTTCGATCAGCAGATCAAAGATCTGAACATCTCGACTGATTGTGCAAGCCACAATTGGCTGCGGGTCGGGTTGGAGTGCAGCGTTCATGCTCATTAGCCTCGCGTCCTTTGTCAAAACAGGGGCTTATGCCCCGCTATCCGTTACCTAAATTAGGGCAAGTCGGACCTGTCCCATTGACGGTAAACTCACCTAGGAAGGTGTCTAGATTGGGGCATAAAAACTGCGATTGTTTGGTAATATGGAACGATAAGCGGAGCCTTAAACGACTGTTGCCGAGGCTTTGGGGCCCCGGCAACAGCATTTTCACATATGGTGAGGTGTTTAGTTTTCGACCGCAAACTCGCCGCCGGCGATGCCTTGGGTCGTGGCCTGAACCGTAGCACTTTGAACGTATTCGCGGAACACAACTTCGGCGTAGCGCCCGTTAAGCGGGGTAGGGGACCCGGCCTCAACAAACCCGGCAACTTCGGTGACGGTGCGGCGGTTGGCCCGCTCGCGACCTTGGGTTGCAACAAGAGGCTGTGTCTCACCAAGCGAGACCAAAGCCTCAAGGCGAGAGCGGCTAACCCCTTGGCGTACAAGGTAGTTTACCGCCGCACGTGCCCGGCGCAAACCAAGCGAGCGGTTATAGCTGTTGGATCCAACAGCATCCGTGTGGCCGAACACCGAGAAGCGTACTTCGGGGAATTGGCGAATAAAGTTCGCCTGTTCGCGAAGCACAGCCTGGGCTGGGGCATCAAGGACCGCAGAGTTGAATTCAAAGTTCACCATGGTGGTGACTTCGGATGCAAAGCGTCGATCAAGTTCGATGCGGAAGTCTTCGGTGCCTTCATTAATGGCCGCGTTGCGCGCAACCGAGCTGCCAAAGGCGGTTTGACTGCCGCTTGTTCCGACTTCGCGGTCGAGTTGGGAGGACCATTGCTGACAGCCCGTGAGGGCAGTCGCAGTGGCCAGTGTTAGTGCAATAATACGCATTTTTATGCTCCCTTAATCCAGCACGTAGCCATAAGAACCACTAAAGTCCTGCCGTGCCACTTCGCCAGCGCCGCCTGTGCTTGGGGCTTCGTCGCTTGCGACAATACCTTGGAAGAACAGTTGGTTAGCGGTTGGTGGGCGTACCCGGTCGGTTGGCAATGCATAGGCGTCGCCGCGGGTAGGGGTGACAAGATGTGGTGTGATGATGATGACAAGCTCTGTCTGCTGCCGGGTGAATTCGGCCGAGCGGAACAGCGCGCCAAGGACGGGCACATCACCCAACCATGGAACCTGACCGGACAGGTTTTGGAAGTCATCAGACAAAAGGCCTGCAATCGCAAAGCTTTCGCCGTCGCGCATCTCAACCGTGGTTGATGTCTCGCGGCGCCGGAACGCATCGATTGAGAACCCTTCGCCAAGGCTGACTGAGTTGGTCGGGTCAATGGATGACACGGCGGCCTCAAGCTCAATGTTGATGATATCGCCATCCACCACGCGGGGGATGAAGTTCAATTCAACACCAAAGGGCTTAAACTCAACAGTGATCGTGTCTTCGTCTTGGCTTACGGGAACGGGATATTCGCCGCCCGCAAGGAACCGGGCCTCTTGGCCGGAAAGGGCCGTCAGGTTTGGTTCGGCCAAAGTGCGCACGATACCGCGGCTTTCGAGGGCCTCAAGAAGGATACCAACTTCGACACCGCTGGCGTTAAAGCCAAAGAGTACTGCGCCGTTGTTGCTGTTGCCTGCCGGGATTGACCCGCCAAAGGCATTGGCCACGCCGCCGCTGGTGTTGAGAGTGTTGGTGCCTGCTGAAATACCAAGATCATCGCCGAAAGTTGTGCCTTGGATCCCGATAGAAGAGGAAAGGGCTTGGCTCACCGAGCGTTGCATCTCCGCAAATTGTACCCGCAGCATCACCTGCTGTGTGCCGCCGACAACCATCAGGTTGGAAACGCGCTCAGGTGCGTAGCGATTTGCCAACTCAAGGGCGCGATCGAGACGCGCGATTGAGCTAACGGTGCCCGACAAGACGATACCATCGTTGGCGGTACGAACTTCGATCGGCTCACCGGGAAGGATTTGCGCCAAACGCTCGCGGAATTCAGCCACATCAGGTGTGACGTGCACTTCGACGTTTGAAATCAGGCTGCCGTCGGCACCCAAGATTGTCAGTGTCGTCCGACCCGGCTCTTTGCCCAATACATAGATTGTGCGATCCGAGAGGGATGAAATGTCGGCGATGCCGGGATTGGCAATCGACAATTCTGCGAAGGGCGTGTCGCTTTCAACGACAACGGCCCGGTTCATCGGCACCTGAAGTGCGGCCGATGGGGATCCTGACAAGATACGCAGCATTTCGGCCGGGGCCATGCTGGGAATACTTGCCATGCTTAATGTTAGGCCTGCAAATGCAGCCTTTAGAAAATTTTTGTATGTCATAAGTGACCTGCCTCTCCGATCACGCCTCATTGGTGGGTCTTAGTGCCCATGGATGGTGCGAAACTGACGGGAGGGCGCATTTTTTGCAAGAATCAAAGTATTACAGGTGGAAAGTGATGTGGATAAGTCGCAACACCAACCGGGAGAAACGGCAACAGCGCGCCCGACGGTGGGGCACGCTGTTACCAAGTTTTGTGGTCTGGTCACGTTTGCGCGCGAACCGTCACCAGATGTTGAGACCATGCCTTAGTTGGCGCAGGGGATCTCGATGACCTCAACTTGGTTGCCCAAGCGGTTACGGATTGTGCAGACGCGTTCGACGATCTCTTCTTCTTCGACGACAGCTTCAGGAGCTGTGATGCCCAAGAGGCTTGATTGTGTCACCTCGATCGTTTCGGTAATCCCCGCATCGCCGTGACCAACCAGGGACAATGAGAGGTTCCCGGTGGCCTGTGCTTGCGTGAGCATACCAACCTGAAGCGGCGAGACCTGAACCGTCACGGTGCGGGCAATGCTGGCACCGGCGCGGGAGGTGTCGGAGGTTTGGTCAACCGCGACGAGGCGCAGGCCGGTTTCGATCAATTGGGTGACATCGTTGCGTTCCGACAGGCCTTGGGCGATCTGACCGGTCCAATAGACATCGACGCGGTC
>JALZWD010000127.1 GCA_023300365.1 Flavimaricola sp.
CACCGTAGCGCAATGTTTGTGCGAGGGTTCCCGCAACGACACGGCGACGCGGGGCAACGTCGCCGATTGCTGTGGCCATCCAATTGGATACAGCCGCATCGTAGGCCGCCGTGCGCGCATAGGCGGTTTGAGCCAATTTTTGCCGGAACGCATAGCTGGTTTTTCCGTCATTTGCCTTCATCTCGGCAATCAGCGCCGCATAGTCCTCAACATCAACCACGACGTTGACAAACCCATGGTTTTTGGAGGCCGCGCGGATCATTGCCGGACCCCCGATATCGATATTTTCGATTGTTTCGGCATAGTCGGCCCCACGGGCCACGGTGGCGTCAAACGGGTAGAGATTAACAACCAACAAATCGATCGGACGGATACCGTGTTCGTCCATCGCCGCCACATGACCTTTGTCGTCGCGCAGCGCCAACAACCCGCCGTGAACCGCCGGGTGCAGTGTCTTGACGCGCCCATCCATCATCTCGGGGAAACCTGTCACATCGGCCACGTCCATGACCTTGAGGCCAGCCTCGCGCAGCAGCCCCGCGCTGCCGCCTGTTGATAGCAATTCAACGCCCATGCCAGCCAGCTCTTGCGCCAACTCAACCAAGCCGGCCTTGTCTGAAACGGATAGCAGGGCACGACGCACGGGTTGCAAATTACTCATCTTCAGATGTCTCCTCAAATTGTCCTGTGGGCCGCAGATCGCGAACCGCGTTTGGTGTATCTTGCGCCTTGGCAAGCGACCAACGCACACGCGTCGCATATGCCAAAGCGTGGCCCGATAAAACCAACTGTTGTGACCCGCGCGGACGTAATCGGCCAACTTCGAGATAAACAGAGGGCGCGAGCGACAATTCAGTGGTGCCCTCGTGCCGAAAAATCCAGACCTCACCACTTTTGAGCGCAAGGGAGACCGCCGTGCCGCCCATGTCGACCTTGGCGTCGACTTCGGGGTGAAGATGGAAACGAATGGTAAACGGAATGCCCTGCAGCACGGTTGCATCCAACGCTTTGTCAAATGCCGCTTGGTCGGTATCTCCCAAGGTGGTTAACACATCCTCGCCAGCCACGGCGCGCCCATCGAAGGCAACATCCAAGGTGCGGGCATGGGTCAGGCCATGTGTCCCTTTCCATCCATCGTGCGCCATCTCGAGCCGCGTGCCGTCTTCGAGCGCGTGCAGTTCGCAAATCACCTCGCGGGGTGTATCGACCAATCGATCGTGGCTATCTAGTCGGGAGGACGAATATCCTTCGATCCCCAATGTCGAATGGCTGGCCGTTGCCCGCCCAGCGCGGCGCCATTCAACGCCAAAGGCCGCACCTGATCCGCAATTGGTAATCAGCGGGCGCCGCCCGGATGTAAGCTCAAACGCGCAAGTAGAGGCATGGGCCTGTTTTGCCGAAACCCCCGAGAGCGGCGCGGCGGCGTCCGCAATCAGCGACGTGCGCCCCGCCATGATGCGGGCAAACCCCATTGGGTTGCCGCCCCGCAAGGTTGTGCGCACACCTGAACCCGCGAGGGCCTGATCAAGACGCCCGTCTAACCCGCGACCACCGCCGTGAAACCGCGCCAATCCACCATCAGCATGGCGCAATGCACGCAGAACCGGCGCAGTGCGCGTGATCGCATTATTAACCGCATCGGGAACCTGCATATCGGCATCCCGCATCGCGTGCTGCGCCCAAATCAGCAGTGTTTCAATTTCCATAAGCTCTTCGGGGTTGCGCGTGGCGATTCCGCCAGCGGCATCAATCGAGGTTTCACAATCTTTGGCGAGTGCGGCGGCGGCTGGCGCCACGTGGCCTTGCATCCCCTCGAGCGACAGCCCAGCGTAGATCACACCTGTCAACGCCTCGAAGCGCGCCAGGCCTTGTTCGGCCGCCTTCCAACGTTTGGACAGGAATTTGGTTTGGCGCGACAAGGCCCGGTAGAACAGATCGCAGTCTTCTTTGGATTTGCCGCGCGTGACGAACAAAGCATGATGTATCCAGCGGATCAGCCGTCGTCCCGCAAGCTCGGGCGTCCATCCCGGGCCGGTGCCGTTATCATAGCGCGCGATCCAATCCCAAATCCAAGCCTGCGCACGATCGCGGGCCTTTGCGTCACCAACCGCCGCGAGATCATCGAGCCACACGCAACCTTGCACCTCGTTGATGATCCGCAGGTTATCCGCCCCCACATCCCATATCATAGCACCTGGGGCCTCGATTAGATGCCCTGAAAACAGGAAGTTCCCGGCGATGAGTTGGCGGCCCTTGGCAAAATGACCGAAACTGCGCGGTTCAGGGGCGCTCACGAAGGTTGAAGAGACCGCAGATTTAGCGGCCCGTTTCGCGTGCCACCGGTGGAGCCATTGGGTGCGCTTTTGTGCAAATGTCGGGCCTTGTGCCAAATTTTGTCGCCTTTTGCCGTTCATCAATTTTGGGGACGATGCGCGCTGTAACCTAACGCCGGGTGCGATGCCTGTCACCTATCCCGTGGTCTCGTCTTGTCAAAATACGCCCCCGCAGTGGCGCCGATCTTGCAACCGGTTCGCGCGCCTAGTTTTCTTTGCGCAAACAGGCCATATAAAATCCGTCCATGCCTCCGGCGTCGGCCCAGAAGTCTGGTCGCAGACGCAGACCTCCTTCCTCGGTTTGCCAGCCGTCTTCGATCCAATCAAAGGTCGCTGCTTCGATGGCCAGCCCTTTGTGCCGCGCCAATGCTTCTTCTACTTGCACTTCGCCTTCGTCGGGCAGCAGTGAACAGGTGCAATATACCAGGCGACCACCAGGTTTGAGGAGGGTGAGCGCATGGTCGATCATCTGTTCTTGTTGTTCGATCAGACCGCCAAATTCAGCGCCGTCTT
>JALZWD010000128.1 GCA_023300365.1 Flavimaricola sp.
GTCTGGCCGTGGCAAAATTTTGGTATAAGCGGGTGCAAACCATTGGGGACATACGCATTGACGCTTGCGTTTTTTTGCCCACCTGCCTAAGACACAGCTTCTTACCCGTGGGACCGGCCGAAGTGGCATGCCGAGTCGCGCGTTAACACATCGATAGACGGAGATGGAAATGCCGAAGATGAAGACGAAGTCGAGCTGCAAAAAGCGGTTCAAAGTGACGGCCAGTGGCCGTGTGGTTGCGGGTCAGGCGGGCAAACGCCACGGTATGATCAAGCGCACCAACAAGTTCCTGCGTAACGCACGCGGCACCACAACATTGTGCAAGGCTGATGAAGGTATCATCAAGTCTATGATGCCCTACGCGCGATAAGGAGCGGATGATATGAGAGTTAAAGGTGGAACCGTCACGCACCGTCGTCACAAGAAGGTGCTCGATCAAGCCAAAGGTTACTATGATCGTCGTTCAACGACATTCAAGGTTGCCAAGCAGGCCGTCGACAAAGCCAACCAATACGCGACACGCGACCGTAAGAACCGCAAGCGGAATTTCCGCGCGTTGTGGATCCAGCGGATCAATGCTGGTGTTCGTTCGGTTGATGAGACAATGACATACTCGCGGTTTATCAATGGCCTGTCGCTTGCTGGGATCGAAGTGGACCGTAAGGTTTTGGCCGATCTGGCCGTGAACGAGCCGGGTGCGTTTGCCGCGATTGTTGGCAAAGCCAAGGACGCGTTGCCCAAGGCAGCCTAAGCCGAGACGCAGAGTTTTTAAGAGGGGCATCGCAAGAAATTGCGGTGCCCTTTTTGTTGTGCGGGCCTAGCTGGCCACGGCGAGGGGCGTGGCGGCGGGGGCGGTGACAACGATTTTGTCGCGCCCTTTTTCTTTGGCCCGGTAGAGGGCTTTGTCGGCACGTCCAAAGACATCGTTGTGACTGCTGTCCATCGCCGTGACCTCGGAAAGGCCGAAACAGGCGGTGACGCGCAGTTCGCCGTCTCCGGCGGAAAAGGGGGTGGAGCGCACCATATGATGCAGCCGTTTGGCGACGGCCAGCCCGTCACACAGACAATCGCCGCCAAAGGTAATGGCGAATTCTTCGCCGCCGATACGCATGATTTTGTCGCCTTTGCGGACATTGGCGCGCAAACGGTTTGCGAAACCGCAAAGGACCTGATCGCCGATGCCGTGGCCAAACCGATCGTTGATGGATTTGAAGTTATCAATGTCGATAAGCATGATCGAAAAGGGGATCATCTCGCTTTGCCACGCGCCCCAAAGCTGATCGATGACAGAGCTGTAGCGTCGGCGATTGCCAACCTTGGTGAGGCTGTCGGTGATCAAGGCATTGGTCAGGTTTTCCATGCGTTCAATGACCATCAATTGACCGGCCAGACAGCGGCCAACTGCTTGAAGGAGGGCAAAGTTGAGATCGAGGACCTCGTCGGTTTTGCGCAGGCTGACGGCCATGATGCCGTAGCATCGCCCGCGGATGACGATGGGTGCGATCATCAGGCTGTGAACACCATCGGCGGCAAGCGCGCGGCAACCGGGATATGGGTTTGTGTCGAGATCGGTGATTTGCATCGCCTCTTGGCGAGAAAACACAACGCCAAGCAAGCTGTCGGAAATGCGGTAGCGTTCGCTGTGGGTTGATATGGTGCCTTGGGTGATGGTTGTGACCAGCAGGTGATTGCCATCGCATTGCAGGGCGATGTTGCAGTGTTGATCACCGACAATGTGACGAGACCATTTGGCATAGACCGCCAAAAGCTCGGGTCTTGTTCGCGTGTCATAAAGATCGTTGAGGAGGCCGATTGGGATTTTTAGATCGGGGTCTGAGTGCATTGTCCATCCTGCGCGCTCGCGTGGGTCGTCACCCGCTTGTAAGACCGGGATGTTAACAAGATCGAAACTTGGGGGCTTGGCCTTGTGGGGAGGTCGTGTTGGAATGGCATTCGAACAGGGGGAACGAACATGCACGTGATGATTATCGGTGCGGCGGGGATGATTGGGCGAAAGTTGGCCCAAAGGATCGCGGCCGATGGTGTTTTGAACGGCACAGCCGTGCGCAAGATCAGCCAATATGACGTTGTGGCGCCCGAGGGGGGCGACGTGCAGGTTGCCGATTTATGTGCACCGTCGGTTCCGGCGCTTTTGGTGGCGCAACGGCCGGATGTGATTTTTCACCTAGCTGCGATTGTTTCGGGCGAGGCCGAGGCGGATTTTGACAAGGGATACCGGGTGAACCTTGCGGCGGTGCAGGCCCTTATTGAGGCGATCCGTGCGGTGCCTGAGTATTGCCCAAGGGTTGTTTTCACATCTTCAATCGCCGTGTTTGGTGCGCCGTTTCCCGAGAAAATTGGGGATGACTATCACCTGACACCGCGCACCAGCTATGGCACGCAAAAAGCGATCGCGGAGCTTTTGTTGGATGATTATTCCCGGCGCGGCATTTTGGATGCGGTTTCCTTGAGGCTGCCGACGGTGTGTGTGCGACCGGGGCGGCCGAATTTGGCGGCGTCTGGGTTTTTCTCAAATATCATTCGCGAGCCCTTGGCGGGCAAAGAGGCGATTTTGCCGGTGTCTGATAGTGTTCGGCATTGGTTTGCGAGCCCGGCATCGACGATTGGATTTTTGATCCATGCCGCGGGCCTGAGTGGCGCGGCCTTGGGGCATCACCGCGCGTTGAGCATGCCGGGGCTGTCTTGCACGGTTGCCGAGCAGATTGAGGCGTTGCGAGATGTGGTTGGGCAAGACGCGGTGGACCTGATCCGGGTGGTGCCAGACGAGACGGTGCGTGGCATCGTTGCAAACTGGCCTCAGGATTTTGTGACTCCGCGTGCGCATGCGCTTGGCTTTGTTGCAGAAAATTCTTTTGATGACATAATCAAAAGGCATATTGTAGATGAATTAGGCGGCGAGGCGTCCTGAGGGGGCGGTTGGGTTAGGAAAATGATGAAACAGATTTTGATGTGCTCTTTGGTGGCTTTTTTGGCGGCGTGTGGCGGCGGCGGTAGCAGTTTGGCCGAAGAGCTTCCGGTTGATGGGCCTGGGAATGGAGCTGGCGGTGGGACAGGCGATGGCGCTGATGGTGGGGATGGCAATGGCTCGGGCGATGGGCCAAGTGATGAACCGAGTGAGCCGCTGAATATTCAGATCATCGGGGATTCAATTTTTGCTTGGAATTCTGGGTC
>JALZWD010000129.1 GCA_023300365.1 Flavimaricola sp.
CGCAAAATGCAGGTGGTGTTCCAAGACCCCTACGGCAGTTTTAACCCCCGCCACCGCGTCAGCCGCCTGCTCTGCGAGCCATTCCACCTGCTCGACACACCGCCCACAGGCACCGCAAGGCAAGCGGTGATTGAAACTGCCCTCACGGACGTGGGCCTCTCTGCGGGCGACACAGAAAAATATATCCACGAATTTTCGGGCGGCCAACGCCAACGCCTCGCCATCGCCCGTGCCTTGATTATCGAGCCCGAATTGATCGTCTTTGACGAAGCGGTCTCGGCCCTCGATGTCTCGGTCCGCGCACAAGTCCTCGATCTTTTGGCCGAGCTCTGCCGCAAGCGCACACTATCCTATTTGTTCATCAGCCACGACCTTTCCGTAGTCCGCTCAATCACGGACCGCGTCTTGGTCATGCAGGCCGGAAAAATCGTCGAACAAGGGCAAACAGAGTCTGTTTTCCAAGATCCACAGCACCCCTACACACAACAGCTTTTGGCGGCCGCACCAGTTTTGCCAGACCTGACAGGAGCCGCATGACATGCCGCTAAATCCTTTTAATATCCCCGCCGCACATCATCTGATTGGTGGCAAATGGACCGCTGGCCGCGACACGCTCGAGGTCCGAAATCCGTCAGATGATACACTCCTCACTACCATCGCGCGCGGCACAAACGATGACATCAACGCCGCCGTTTCCGCCGCCGAGGATGCACGGCAAGGCGAGTGGGCCCGGATGACCGCCGTCGAGCGCGGTCGCGTCCTTTCGCGCATCGGCCAGTTGGTGCAGGAGCACATCGAAACACTGGCACTCATCGAGGCCATGGACGTCGGCAAACCACTCACTCAAGCCCGCGCCGACGCTGTGGCCCTCGCGCGTTATATGGAATTCTACGGCGGTGCGGCGGACAAAGTCATGGGCCATACGATCCCCTATCTTGATGGATACACCGCCTATACGTTGCGCGAACCGCACGGTGTCACGGGCCATATTATACCGTGGAATTATCCCATGCAGATCATCGGCCGATCGGTGGGCGCGGCCCTCGCGATGGGCAACGCTTGCGTTCTCAAGCCCGCAGAAGATGCTTGTCTGACGGCGCTGGCTTTTGGTGCTATGGCACTTGAAGCGGGCCTGCCTGACGGCGCGCTCAATATCATCACGGGTTTGGGGTCCCAAGCAGGTGCGGCTCTGGCCGAACATCCGGACATCCACCACATCTCTTTCACAGGATCGGTGGCCACCGGGCAAATAATCCAAGCCGCCGCCGCCAAAAACGTGATCCCCGTCACATTGGAGTTGGGCGGCAAATCCCCGCAATTGGTGTTTGATGACGCCGACCTTGATCGCGCCCTACCGTTCTTGATCAACGCCGGTATCCAAAATGCTGGACAAACCTGCTCGGCCTCAAGCCGTATTCTTGTGCAACGCAGCGCTTATGCAGAGGTGGTTGAGCGTATGTCCTTAGCCTATGAAAACCTGCGTGTTGGCCCCGCCACTGCCGATGCTAGCCTCGGTCCATTGATCTCGGCCAAACAAAAGAACGTTGTCGAAAATTACCTCGCTCAGGCGACAGACCTTACCTGCGCTGCAATAGGAAAAATCGACCCTAACACACCACAAGGCGGCCATTACGTCGCGCCAGCGCTCTTTGCTGATGTGCCATCAGACCACCCGTTGGCCCAGCAAGAAATCTTTGGTCCGGTACAAGTCATCATCCCGTTTGAGACCGAAGAAGAGGCCGTCGAAATTGCCAACGGCACAGACTTTGGCCTTGTGGCTGCCATTTGGACGGCAGATGGCGCGCGGCAAATGCGGCTGGCCAAACATTTACGGGCGGGGCAAGTCTTCATCAACAATTACGGCGCAGGCGGCGGGGTCGAACTCCCCTTCGGCGGCGTCGGAAAATCGGGCCATGGACGCGAAAAAGGGTTTGACGCGCTCTACGGTTTCTCCACACTCAAAACAGTCGCAGCATGGCACGGATGATCACATGAAACTCAGCAATAAAACCGCAATCGTGACTGGCGCCGCCTCAGGGTTTGGCGCGGGAATTGCCCGCAAATTCGCAGCAGAAGGCGCGCAAGTGATGGTCGTGGACACGAACGAAGAAGCCGCTGAAGCCATCGCGACAGAAATCAATGGGTTTTGGCGCAACTGCGATGTCTCGGACGCGCAATCGGTTCAGAATATGGTGCAATCAAGCCTTAACCGATTGGGCCATATTGATATCTTGGTGAACAATGCTGGGATCACCCATTTGCCCGGCCCCATGGAAGACATCTCCGAAGACGATTTTGACCGCGTCACAAGCGTAAACATGAAGTCGGTCTTTCTCACAGCCAAAAACATCGTCCCCCACATGAAGCATCGCAACATGGGCGCGATCCTCAATGTCGCCTCAACTGCTGGGATCTCGCCGCGGCCCAATCTCAATTGGTATAATGCCTCAAAGGGTTGGATGATTACGGCAACCAAGGCAATGGCGGTTGAACTGGCCCCGCATCAGGTTCGCGTCAACGCAATCAACCCCGTCGCTGGCGAAACGCCCCTGCTCAAGACCTTCATGGGCGAGGATACCCCCGAGCGTCGAGCGCAATTCCTCTCCACAATCCCGCTCGGTCGCTTCTCCACCCCCCAAGACATAGGCCAAGCCGCCGCATTCTTGTGTTCCGATGAGGCCAGCATGATCACCGGCGTCGCACTAGAAGTCGACGGAGGTCGCTGCATATGACCCATGGTTCTCATCTTGCCAAAAATACTCAAAAAAACACCGATCCAAAACACCATGGCCGGGTTCCTAAGGTCTTCGCGCGTCACGTCGCCCTGACCAAAATAATGGTGTGCGGCGCAGCCGCCCTTTTGGGATCGATCTGATGATCCTCGGCGCCCGCAATCTGATTACCGATGTGCCCGGCCTCCTTGTTGGGAACGCAGAGAATCATACGATCAAATCTGGGACAACAGTTTTGCTGGCAGAAGCGCCTTTTACTGCCAGCCATCACACTATGGGCGGCGCTCCGGGAAGCCGCGAGACGGATTTACTCGCGCCCGATAAATCCGTGGCTCAGGTCGATGCGCTGGTGCTTTCTGGTGGGTCGGCTTTTGGTCTTGATGCCTGTTCTGGCGTTGTTGATGCCTTGCGCCATGATGGCCGCGGGTTTGCGGTTGGTCCGGCTCTTGTGCCGATTGTCCCCGGCGCGATTATTTTTGATCTGATCAATGGCGGCGAAAAGGGCTGGGGTACAAATCCTTATCGCGCCCTTGGAACAAGGGCCTATGAAAACGCCAGCAACACCTTCCAAATCGGTACCCATGGCGCGGGCACAGGTGCGCTAGCTGGGAATACCAAGGGCGGTCTTGGATCTGCGTCATTTGTTCTTGCGGATGGCACGACGGTTGGGGCGCTTGTTGTGGCCAATCCCGTTGGGGATGTTACCACGCCGAACGGCCATCTTTGGGCCGCACCCTTTGAGACAGCAGGTGAATTTGGCGGCCACACACCCGATCTGGCGACAGGCCTTGCTCTACCCCACAACAGCGCCAAGGTCGCCGCGATGATGGCCCACTCAGAGCGGGCCAACACCACAATTGCGATTATCGCAACGGATGCCCCTCTTACCAAGGCGCAATGTCAGCGCCTTGCGATTGCCGCCCATGACGGGATTGCACGGGCAATTGTGCCTGCGCATACGCCAATGGACGGTGACACGATATTTGCCCTCTCAACCACCCAACAGGGTGATGCCGCACCCGATCTTGCGGCACTTTGCCATGCCGGAGCGATGTGCCTAACCCGCGCCATCGGGCGCGCCGTTGTTGCCGCCACGCCTGCGCCACACGATCTGCTTCCTTGTTGGTCCTCCTAGGCCCTGCGACAACTGGTCCGTGGGCATTTTGAGGGAAAATCGAGTATCCTCTACATCTGAACTTCGTAGAATTGTGAGTCCCATGTCTGTTTCGACCATCATTGACACTCAGGAACGCGCAGCCAAGCCCGCAATCACCGCCGGGTTCAAGCGCCGGTGTCCCAATTGCCATGAAGGGTCGATGTTCGACGGCTATTTGCAAGCGGTGCACAGCTGTGCGGTATGCGGCGAGGAATTGCACCATCACCGGGCCGATGATGGCCCGGCCTATATTGTGATTTTATTGGTTGCGCATATCGTTGGCTTTGTCTTCCACTTTGCGTTCAACCTTTTAAACCGTGACCCGGTTTTGATGATATCGGTGCTGGTCCCGCTCTCGGTGGGCTTGTGTCTTGTTCTTTTGCCTCGGGTCAAAGGCGGATTGATCGGACTGCAGTGGGCCAAGCGGATGCATGGCTTTTCTGTTGATCACAGCGCCAACTAGTCTGCATCGCGCTGTGCGATCCAATCGTGGTCGGGATCATTCTCAAACCGCCAATTGCGGCGGGGCCCAGCCATGACATTCAAATAATATAAATTGTATCCATAGGGCGCACCGCAGGGGTGATGTCCTTTGGGGACCAGAACCACATCACCATCTTTGACGGCCATGGTTTCGTCGAGTGATCCATCCTCAGTATACACCCGCTGAACTGCAAAGCCCTGTGCGGGATCAAGACGATGGTAATAGGTTTCCTCGAGATAGGTCATGCGCGGAAAATCATCCTCGTCGTGGCGATGGCTGGGATAGGACGACCAATTTCCAGACGGCGTAAAAACTTCGGTCACCAAGAGGCTATCTGCAACGTTGCGACCCTCCATGGCGATGTTGTTAATATAGCGCGTGTTTTGTCCTTTGCCGCGCGGTGTCAGCTCAATCCCTTGGGGGCCAAGCCGCTGCGCCTTGTGACCACCCTTGCCCGGCGCACTACACACCGCAAGGACACAATCGGTGGTGGCCCGCGCCGTCCAGTTGGATCCGTTTGGCACATAGAGACAATGTGGCGGGGTGCGGTCAAAGACGTTTAAACGATCGCCCATCTCGCCAAAATCAACATCCGCGGCCGTCAGCATGGCCTTGCCCTCAACAATCACAAGGATCACCTCGCGGTCGCCCGTTGCTTCGGCGACTTTGTCACCCGGCTTGAGGTGGTAGAGCCCAAAGCCGACATAGCCCCAATTTGCACTCTCGGGGGTAATGTCATGCACCTTGCCCGTTGTTCCCATTGGCTTGCGCAACAAGTTCGCATTCATTCAAAAAGCTCCTTGGATCAAACGCTCTGACGTGCCGATATCCCATGCGTGCGCCGCATCGGTTTTGGGCCGGGCATGGTCATTTCTTGGCAAATTTCCCGGCATAAAATTCAACCATTTGACTGACCATGTCGTCCGCCTGTCCGCTGTCGCGGGCCTCTTGCAATGCCCCGAGCGCACCGTTTGCCATGATGCTTTCGGCGCCAGCATCCTTGGCCATTTGAGCATAGTAGCCAACGTCCTTGGCGGCATTCTTAATCGCAAAG
>JALZWD010000130.1 GCA_023300365.1 Flavimaricola sp.
AGCGCAAAGTTTACAATCATGATGCCCAAAAGCGTTGGGATCACCAACAGCAAACGGCGGAGGATATAGGCGCCCATTTAACGGATCACACCCGCATCGCGCAGCGCTTGGGCTGCATCCTCATCATACCACCAGAACGTCAGGTATCCCAAATCATAGGGCGGGATCGTCTCGGGGTGGCGATACATGTCAAAATAGGCGGTCCAATGATCGGCAAGATACCAATTGGGGATGATAAACAAATCATGCCGCATCACCCGGTCAATCGCACGGACCCCTGCCTGCATCTCGGCCAATGTACCGGCAGAGACCACATTTTCAATCAGGGCATCCACCGCCGGGTTGGTGTAATGGGCGGGGTTAAACACATCGCCCACACCGTCCGAGCCATAGCGCTGTCCAAGGCTTTCGCCCTCAACCAACCCATTACGGTAGCTGTCGATAATCAGGTCAAACTGAAACGCGCGGGTGCGTTCGGTGTATTGCGATGGGTCAACACGGTTGTAATTCGCCTCAATCCCCAAACGCTCAAGATTTGAGATATAGGGCAAAACGATCCGGTCATACGATGGGGTTGGCGACAGGAATTCCACCGTCAGGGCCTCGCCGTTCATCCGGCGAATACCATCATCGCCCGCAATCCATCCTGCCTCGTCCAACAAGGTCGACGCACGGCGCAGGTTGCGACGATCCAATTGCCGCTCGGTCGACGTATGCGGCACCGTCACCTCATCGGTCAGGATCGACGGATCAATCAAGTCAGCGACGCTTTGCAAATACTCCAGCTCAAGCCCCTCGGGCACGCCAGACGCCGCAAGGTCCGACCCCTGCCAAAAGCTTTCACGCTGGCGAAACAGGCCGTATTGCAACGTCTCGTTGGTCCACGTGAAATTATACATCAGGCCAATCGCCTCGCGCACGCGGCGGTCCTGAAATTTCTCGAGGGTCATGTTAAAGGTAAACCCACCAGCCCGCGGCAAAGCGCCGTTGGCGATCGTTTCTTGCACCACATACCCCTCGTTGCGGTTCGGGAAATCATATCCCGTCGCCCACGTCAGAGAAGAGTTCTCCAACCTAAAGGTAAACTCGCCCGCTTTGAACGCCTCAAAGGCGGCGGTGGTGTCGGCAAAATATTCCACGCGGATTTGGTCAAAGTTGTTGTGCCCAACATTGAGCGGGTGATCCGCACCCCAGAAATTCTCGTTGCGGCCAATGATAATCCGCCGCGACAAATCGAAATCCGTCACCATATAGGGCCCTGTGCCGGGCGAAATTTCGGTGCGCGCTTCGTCCAAACGGTTGCCGGTTTCCTCATACCACGCCTGCGACATCACCAACGTCGCCCCGGCCTGCGAAATACCGTCGGATGGATCAAACCCTTCGCCAATCTCAAACCGAATGGTGTGATCGTCGATCACCTCGACCTGCGGCAACATCTGGCTCACGATGCTGGCAAAGCTTGGCGTGCCTTGGGTGATAAACAGGTTGTGGGTAAAGGCCACGTCATTGGCCGTCATCGGCGTGCCATCCGAGAATGTGACATCATCACGCAGATGGAAAATCACATAGGATTGGTCCTCTGGATACTCAAGCGATGTGCACAAATAACAATAGCTTACGTCCACCTCATCGGCCGGTGCGCGCATCAACCGCTCAAAGGAGATGTTGGACAATGCACCCGGACGCCCCGCTTGGGTTTCATAAGGGTTAAGGTGGTCAAACGTGCCTTGCGTCCAAATCGAAATCTCGCCCCCCTTGGGCGCATCGACATTGACGTAATCAAAATGCGTAAACCCCTCGGGCCGCTGCAATTCGCCAAAGCTGGAAAAGCCGTGGCTCTGGATCAACGGGCCGTCTTGCCCCAAGGCCTGTCCGGCGATCAAAGCACCCGTCACGGCAATCACCGATCCAATAAGCCACCCCCGCAAATCCGGCTGTGTGCGCGTCTTGGCCGTGGCTGTGCGATCCGTCATCACTCTCTCCCCGTCGTCTTATCAAAAGACATGTCATCTATTCTTAAAACGTAAAGGGCAGACGCCGTAACATTCAAGTTGAGAATGCGTGATAACACCGAAACATCTGCATCAGGCCCACGCATCGCGTACGCATGTCGCATAAAAAAGGCCGCGCCCCTTTCAGAGACACGGCCAAGCATGATTTGCACAGCGCAAATGCCCTAGTCGGCAAATGTTGACAAATAGGTAATCAGGTCGGCGCGGTCTTCGCCGTCACTTAACCCATTGTATCCCATCGCGGTGCCCGGCGCATATTCGCGGGGGTTTTCGATAAACGCGTCAAGCGCCTCTGGCGACCATTCCGCAACAACCGCAACCAACGATCCCGAATACCCAAATCCGTCAACCGATGCTGTCGCGCGGCCAACAATCCCGTACAAATGTGGGCCTGTGCCATTTTCGCCATCGGCAAGTTGGTGACACGCGCTGCACTGACGGCGGAAAACGTTGCTGCCGTCATCGGCAACGGCCGAGGCCATCATATCCGCGAACGCCGGGCCTTCTTCGACAACAACCGGTGCGTCATCCTCAACGGGATGAATCACATAGGCCGCCTCGTGGTGATCCCCGTGGCCACCACCGCCCGAATGATAGATCGTCTCAGCGGCCCATCCGCCAAGCAAATACACCAAAAATGTGCCGCAAAGGCCGCCCATCAACTTGGTCAAGGTCATTGTATCGAACATGTAGCGATCCACTCTTTTCATCGGATTTGGCGCTGTCTACCCGCTTAGGAGGGCGATGCGCAAGGTATTGAGGCGCGACGAATTGCCCGATATGTGCGGGATTTGACACGATGGCCAATCGGGGTGTCCAATGCACCCCCAACAAAGGGGCAAATGATGACCGCAAAAATTGCGTTTCAAGGCGAACTTGGTGCCTATGGCCATCAGGCTTGTGCAGAAACTTATCCCGATCATACGCCCCTCCCTTGCACCACATTTGAGGCCTCAATTAACGCGGTGCGCAATGGCGACGCCGCACTTGGCATGATCGCCGTCGAAAATTCCACATATGGCCGCGTGGCCGATGTGCATTCGCTTATCCCCGAAAGTGGTTTGCATATCGTCAACGAAACTTTCGTGCGTGTGCACATCAACCTTTTGGGCAAACCCGGCACCAAAACCGCCCAGATCACCACCGCCCTTGGGCATCCAGTGATCCTGCCTCAATGCGGTATTTTTCTGCGCGACAACAACATCACGCCCCAATCCTCATCCGACAATGCACGCGCCGCACGCGAAGTGGCCGAGGGCGATGATCCCTCAAACGGTGCCCTCGCCTCCGAGCTTGCCGCCGAAATCTACGGCCTCGACGTTCTCGCCCCGCATATCGAAGACCACAAACGCAACACCACGCGCTTTATCGTCATGGCCCCCAAGCCCGACCACACGCGGCGCGGCGACGGCCCGATGGTCACGTCAATGATCTTTCGTGTGCGCAATATTCCCGCCGCCCTCTACAAGGCAATGGGTGGTTTTGCCACCAACGGCATCAACATGACCAAGCTCGAAAGCTATATGGTTGGTGGCACGTTCAACGCCACGCAATTTTATGCCGAAGTCGAGGGGCACCCAGACGATCCGTCGATGAAACTGGCCCTCGAAGAACTTGAGTACTTCACCGATATGACACGCCTGATGGGCGTCTATCCCGGTGCGG
>JALZWD010000131.1 GCA_023300365.1 Flavimaricola sp.
CTCTTGCCCGCCTTTGCACTAGCGCGCCAAATCGAGCTGGCAGTACGGCCTGCAAGGTCCAATATTTTATTCGTTTTGTAGAATTGACCCTGTCCAATTGCGCAGAAATGTCTCGCGGCGAAGTTGATCGAGGAAAACAAGCAGACCCGGTCCAAGGCGGATAGTGCGCAGCGGCGTTTGGTCAGCACCGTCTACAACAGGGGGAAGTCCGACATTTCGCAAAATTGGTTTGGCTCTAGCCGAGAGCAAAAAGTCGATCATATCGCCCGCGATCTGAGGGTTTTCAGAGTTTTTCGGGATTAAGACCGTGCGCATCATCACACTGATGTAGTCGTCCATCTCAATAATCATTAGGCCAGGTGTTTCTGCCACGCGCGCACGAGCGTATGAGCCCAAAACGTTGTAGGCAACGGCTAAATGGCCGTTAACAACATCGGAAATCATCTCATTGGAGCAACAGTAAAGTTGTGCATTCAACCCTCCCATCACCTCAGTAAGTTGCCAATAAGTTTCGGTGTTCCGGGCGTCTTGGGTCGCAAATAAATATCCCAAACCTGATGTGCGCGCGTCATATGTCCCAATTTGTTGTTCGAACGCCGACGGGTTTGAGCGCATTAAGCTGATGAGATCGCGGCGGTTTTGCGGGATTTCCATTCCTGCAAAGGCGTCTTTGGAGATGACCAAAACTGCAGGCTCGGCCGTAAACCCAAATACCTCATCACGCCAATTCGCCCAATCGGGCAGTGCGTCGACCTCGGGTGAGCGGTGAACTTGGGCAAACCCATCGTTGGCAAGCTTTATTTGGAGGTCCATTGCTGACGAAATCACAAGATCATAGTCAATGGCATCTTGGTGAATGGCTTGCATGACTTGTGTGCTGCTCGCGACGTCATAAAGAATTTCGACGCCTATGTTTTCGATTTGGAAAGCTTCAATTAAGGGTTCGAAAATTTCGATATCGGCAGTTGATAGAATGCGCAGTGAGTGACGTACTGGATTGGCCGCATATGTGCGGGTCGCCTCGATTTCAAAGGCTGTGGCGCTTGTGCCGAGGCTTAAGCAGAGGGCAAGTAAAGCGAGACGCATGCGCCAGTCCTTTCGGGGTTTGGGCCTAGAAAAAGTGTGCCGTCATGCGCGCGAACTACATCCGCAACAATTGTTAGGCCAAGCCCCGAACCCAGGACACTGCCGACATTTGCGCCGCGCTCAAAGCGCCCTGTAAGCGCGTCAACATCAGTGTCACCAAAGCCGCGGCCCTGATCTATGATGGTGAGAATATGTTGTTTGCCATCCTCGAGAGTAACGCTGATCTCGGTGTCGGACGGAGAATATTTTATCGCATTGTCGAGGATGTTGTGGAGGGCATTTTGCAACAATATCGGATCGGCCATCGCTCTTACAGGCGGATCAGATGACGTGAAACGAATTCGAATGTCTTTGAGGTCAGCAGTTGGAGTGAGGCGGTCGCAGACATCGCCTATTAAGGCTGCGAGGTCGATCTGCTCAGGCTCCATTTTATCCGTGCGAAGCGTGACCATCGCATGATCGAGAAGTTGCCCGGCGGAACGTGAGCTTTCGTCGAGAGCACGGATCATTTGGCGCACGGCGGTTCTATTGTCGTCTTTTTCCATGTTGCGGTGGATCAATTCGGCCTGTGTGCGGACAGTGGCGAGTGGTGTTCGCACACGGTGGGCAGCTTCGGTGATTAGGTCTTCGGATCTGGCAAGGGCAGATCTTAGACGATGGATAAAGCTGTTAAGACCGTCGACAAGGGGGACAAGCTCGGATGTTGTTGCGGCTTTTACTGGGCGTAAGTCGTTTGGGCCGCGGCGGGAGATAGCGCTAGTCAGCCGTTGCAGAGGGGCAATAGCGGTTTGTGCCGCCAGCAAGCTTAGGGTGACTGCGACGGCAAAGAATGCGGCGCCAATGGTGGTGGCGGTTCGAGTAATCTCGCTCGAGATTGTGGCCAACCCGTCTTGGGTTTGGCCCACTGTAATTGTTACTAGTTTTGATGCGCCTGCTGCACTTAAAGAACGCGTAAGTGTTGCAAAGCGTACTTCGTCGCCGCGGTAGTTTTGTGTTGCGAATTGAGTGCTATCTGAGGCGCTACGTGTTCTGGGAAGGTCGGCGTATCCTGTGAGAATGGTTTCTCCTGAAAGCACGCTGTAGAATACGCGATCCTGCCCGGCTGAGCTTAGCATTGAGAGGGCGGAGTAGGGCAACTCTAACCGGATTTCACCGCCTTCGGAATAGAGCGCATCTGCGATTGAGGTTGCCGAGGCCGTCAAGATACTGTCTTGCGTGTCGGCGGCGGCCTGTTCTGCTACCGAACGAATAGAAAAGAACAGCGCGATCGCGAGAAATGCAGCAACGGCGGCTAGCTGCAGAAATAGGCGCCGCCGAATGGACCCAATTGCTGTCACCGTTCCACCATCCGGTATCCAAGCCCACGAACGGTTTCAATGGCAGCACCGGAGCCTTCCAGTTTCTTTCGTATCCGTCCGACATAAACTTCGATCGCGTTTTCGCTGACGTCTTCGGAAAACGAAAATAGCCGATCTAATAAGTGCGTTTTGGAAAAGATTTGGGCTGGCGCGCTAAAAAAAACCTCAAGTAGGCGAATCTCTTTGTTGCGCAAAGTTTTGTCCTGGCCTGCGACGGTGAGAGCGCCGGTAGACGAATCGAAAATAACGTTGGCAAAGGTCTTTGCATTGCCTGCAGCCCCTCCGCGACGTCGTAAAACGGCGCGGCATCGTGCTTCGAGCTCAGAAAAGTCAAATGGTTTTACAATGTAATCGTCTGCCCCAAGGTCTAGTAATCCCACGCGGTCGGAGACTTCGGAGCGCGCCGTGAGCACTATAACTGGGGCCTGATCGGCCGCGTTGCGGCGATGTTTCAAGAAGCTGCGTCCATCGCCATCGGGTAGCATAATATCGAGCAATATCAAATCGTAAGAGACCGTCTTTATAGCGTCTCTAGCCGCTTCCAGTAGCATCACGTGATCAACGACATGGCCATCAAGGGCAAACCTTTGACTGAGGGCCGAACCAAGCTGCTGGTTGTCTTCGATTAACAGAAATCTCAATTTGGCATTCCGTGATGACAGGTTAATGTCAGGTTGATCGGTTTCGATCACAACATGGTCGGGCAATGACCCGGCTGTCAAATGGGAGGAAAAAAATGACTTCACGTCTTCTTAAGGCGCTGGTTGCCAGTGCCGTTATGTCCGTGGGTGGCGTCACAGCCGCTAGCGCAAACGAGTGTATTGCTCCGGCCAATCCTGGCGGTGGCTGGGATTTCACATGCCGGCAAATCGGCGCGATCATGTTTGAAATTGGTGCAGTTGATGGACCAATTCAGGTGACGAATATGGCCGGTGCGGGTGGTGGCTTAGCCTACAGCCACGTCGTTACCGAGCGTGGCGACGACGCCGAACTTATCGTTGCGGCGTCTTCGGCTACGACCACACGTTTGGCACAGAATGCATACGCAGGTATGACCGCTGATCAGGTGCGTTTTGTCGGTGCAATTGGTGCTGATCCTGGCGTAATTGTTGTTGGTGCAGATAGCCCCTACAACTCGCTAAACGAACTTATTGATGCAATTATTGCAGACCCTGGTTCAGTAGCTTTTGCAGGCGGTTCTGCTGTTGGCGGTTTTGACCATCTCAAGCCTTTGATGATCCTGCAACGGGCCGGTTTTACCGATATCACGTCGGTGCGCTATATTGGGGTTGATGGTGGCGCTGATGCGATCACTCAAACTGTTGGCGGCTTTACCCAAGCAATGACGGGCGACATGTCCGAAGTGGTAGGTTTTGTTCAGGCAGGCGAAGTGCGCGTTTTGGCTGTTTTGACAGAAGAGCGCGTGCCGGGATTTGAAGACATTCCAACAGCTGTTGAACAGGGCTACGATGTGGTTGCTGTAAACTGGCGTGGACTATACGTGCCTGCTGATGTCAGCGATGCTACGTTCAACACTTGGGCTGATCGTCTTCAGGCCGTTGCCGACAGTGATCAGTGGGCTGAAGCTATGGCTGCAAATGGCTTGGCACCGTTCACATTGGTTGGTGCGGACTTCCAAGGATATGTTGATGGTCTAGTTGCCGAAATCAACACGCTTTCCAAAGAAATCGGAGTGATCGAGTAATGGCCTCAGACCGTATCTTCGGTCTGGTCATGCTCTTTGCGGCGGCGGGGTATATCTTCGCCGCCCAGCAGGCTCAGTCCGGCTTTATGTCCGATCCGATTGGGCCACGCGCCTTTCCCACGTTGATTGGGGTGGTTGCTGCAATTTGCTCTCTTTTCATGATTTTACGGCCCGATCCTGACCCTGATTGGCCGGCCTTTCGCACACTTTTGTCGATCGCCTTCGCAGTCGTGGTTTTGATTGCATATGCTTATAGTTTAAAGCCGCTTGGCTTTATCATCCCGACAATGTTTGCTGCGGGTTTGCTGAGTTATCAGTTGTCTGAACGGCCGCTTGCCGCCGTTTTGGCCGGTATTGGTTTGGCGCTGGGGTTGTTCATTCTTTTTAAGTTTGTCCTCGATCTCGGTCTTGTTGGCATCTCGGAAAAAGCAAGTCCCTATGTGCCGTTTCTCCAGCCCATGATTGATGTTGTGGGAAGCTTCTTCGGATGGCTTGGCAGCTTACTCCCCGATTTTCGGCCCGCTCGTGCAGGAGACACCTAATGGATATTATCTCGAATCTCGCGCTTGGTTTTTCCGTCGCACTCTCGCCTTTTACTCTTGGTTTGGCTGTGATCGGCTGTTTCCTAGGTACGATCATCGGTGCATTGCCGGGACTTGGACCGTCCAATGGCGTGGCGATTTTGATCCCGATTACATTCACGATGGGTTTGGACGCGACCTCGGCGCTCGTTTTAATGACGGCGGTCTACTACGGCGCAATGTATGGTGGGCGTATCAGTTCAATTTTGCTCAATATACCAGGTGATGAGCCTGCACTTATGACCACGCTAGATGGGTATCCAATGGCCAAACAGGGCCGGGCAGGCGATGCACTTGTGCTTTCTGGCGTGGCCTCTTTTGTCGGTGCATTGTTCGCAACCATTGGTTTGATCCTACTTGCGCCGTTCCTTGCGCGTTTGGCCTATCAGTTTGGCCCTGCTGAGTATTTTGCGCTTTATCTGTTGGCGTTTTGTACGCTCGGAGGCATGGCTTCAAACAACCAAGCCAAGGCGGCAATGGCATCTTGTCTTGGTCTGGCTATCGCGATGATCGGTGTAGATGACAACTCAGGTCTGCCGCGGCTTACAGGGGGGAACTTACACCTGTATGACGGGATCGACTTTCTGGTTGCGATCGTAGGGCTTTTTGCCGTTGCGGAAGTTTTCTTTTTTCTCGAAGGCCACGGACGTGGTTCATCGATCGGCGTGAAGCTTGAGAAAGTGCGGATCCCTTGGGCCGATATCGTTGCGACCAAATGGACTATGCTCCGCGCCTCTGGCGTTGGCTTTGTTGCGGGTGTGTTGCCCGGGGCTGGGGCGTCGCTTGGCTCGTTTCTGGCCTATATGTCAGAAAAGTCCATCGCGGGTGAGAAGGGCGGATTTGGTACAGGTGTCGCCAAAGGTGTGGCTGCGCCGGAAGCAGGGAATAACTCGGCCGCGGGGGGGGCGTTGGTTCCGATGTTGACTCTGGGGGTGCCGGGCTCCGGGACAACAGCTGTGCTCTTGGCGTTGTTAATGACGCTCAATATCACACCAGGCCCGACGTTGTTCACAGACCGTCCCGAAGTGGTCTGGGGTCTCATAGCATCACTTTTGATCGCCAACGTCGTTCTTTTGTTAATGAACGTTCCGATGGTGAAGATTTTTGTGAAAATCTTGATGGTGCAACCGTGGATACTTCTTCCCGGCGTGACGATGATCTCCTTCGTCGGCATATACTCCCTTTCGGGCAGTTACTTTGACCTGTTGTTGATGATTGGTTTTGGTGTCTTGGGGTATGTACTGCGCAAACTTGATATTCCGACAGTGCCTGTGATCCTAGGTATTCTGCTCGGGGGCGAAATGGAGGGTGCAATCCGTAATGCCATGGTTTTGGGAAATGGTGATTGGACCTATCTTTTCTCGTCACCTATTGCCGTTGGGCTCTGGATTGCGGCAATTGCGGGCTTTGTTGCGCCAATGTTCTTGCGCAATATCCTCGCCAGACCACAAGCAGTAGAAGACTAGCGCAGGTTAAGATTGGGCCGCCGACCACGTTTCGAATTCGGCGGCCCGTTTGCGCTCAAGCTTGGAGCGCAGTTGTGCACTGAGTGTGATATCAAGCTGAGGAGACACATTGACTTGGGGCAAGATGATTTCTTGCTTCAACCGTTGGCCTAGAAAATTAACGGCCTTATCGAATGCTTCGTAGCGGAATAGATGTGTGACGTTCATATCGCGTTTCGGGCCGCTTACGAATGTTGCCTGTGATCCAACGGCGGCAAACGGTGCGGGTTTTCCTTTGCAATATTCATCGACAAACTGTTCAAAGCTGAGACCTCGTGTGCTGTTTTCTTGTCCAGCAAGTGCGTCGCGATTGCGGTATCTGTACCAACTGCCAAGCCAATCAATTGGGTGGCGTACAATTGCCATCGTCTCTAGTTGCTGCCCACCGGCCTTGCTGAAAAAGGGTTCAAGGAATCGCCCGTAACGGAACACTGGCGAGTGCTTGAGATGTGGGGGCTCACGCAAAATCATGCTGGCTCGTGGTGCTAGGGCCGTTTCGAGCGCGGTTGTGCCAGTTTTCGGCACAGCGAGTAAAACCAATTTTTCTTGCCAGAATACGAGCATTTAGCCCTCTTTTTGTCTGCTCAAATACAGATGCACTTACCCATAAACCATTCCTTAATCAAATGGACCAAGAAATAGATGTAGAAGATTTTTCTTGCAATGTTCTCATTTTGTCCGGTACTAAGTGAGAACAAGTCAGGAACACATACAGTGATTGTGGCGCAAGCGGCGCTGTGAAATAAGGAACCAGATAAATGGCCATGGCAGAAGTTCTCCCAATGACAGATAAAAAAACCGCCGATAAACAAAAGGCGCTCGATAGCGCCCTTGCGCAGATTGAACGCCAGTTTGGCAAGGGTTCGATCATGACCCTGGGCGGCCAGAACCAAATGCCTGATATTGAAGCCACCTCCACTGGCTCGCTTGGTCTTGATATCGCACTTGGCATAGGCGGTTTGCCTAAGGGGCGGATCGTGGAGATTTACGGACCTGAATCGTCCGGTAAGACGACGTTGACCCTACATGCTATCGCCGAAGAGCAGAAAAAAGGGGGTGTTTGTGCCTTTGTTGACGCCGAGCATGCGTTTGATCCGGGGTATGCCAAGAAGCTTGGCGTTAACCTTGATGAGCTGCTGATTTCGCAGCCTGACACTGGCGAGCAAGCGCTTGAGATCGTGGACACCTTGGTAAGGTCCGGTGCCGTAAGCATGGTGATTGTCGACTCGGTGGCCGCGTTGACGCCCAAATCTGAGCTTGAAGGCGACATGGGAGACAGCTCGGTGGGTGTGCATGCCCGCCTGATGTCACAGGCAATGCGAAAGCTGACTGGCTCGATCAATCGTTCTGGCTGTATGTGTATCTTTATTAACCAGATCCGCATGAAAATTGGCGTGATGTTCGGATCTCCTGAGACGACGACCGGTGGTAATGCGCTCAAGTTTTATTCTTCAGTGCGTCTTGATATCCGCCGGATCGGAGCGCTGAAGGATCGCGATGAAGTGGTGGGCAACGCGACCCGCGTGAAGGTTGTGAAAAATAAGGTCGCGCCGCCGTTCAAACAGGTTGAGTTTGATATCATGTACGGCGAAGGCATTTCGAAAAACGGCGAGTTGCTCGATCTTGGTGTGAAGGCCGGTATCGTCGAAAAATCTGGCGCATGGTTCAGTTATGGTGACGAGCGGATTGGGCAGGGCCGCGAAAATTCCAAGGTCTTTCTTAAAGAAAACACGGCTATCGCCAACGAGATTGAGGATAAAATTCGTGCCGCACATGGCCTTGATTTTGACCTGCCTGAAGACGAAGCTAAACCTGATCCGGCTCAAGATGACGAGAGCCTAGTGGATCTCTAGTTCAAAACAAACAGTTCAACTAAAAATGGGGGTGGTTGTGCAAGCAGCCGCCCCTTTTCTTGTTTCGCATAGACACCCCTTCACCGCAGGGCTATCTGAAGAAAACCTTAGTAAACAACCAGCGAGAGTGCCATGACAAGCCTTGCCGATATTCGTTCGACCTTCCTGAACTACTTTCAGACGCAGGGTCACGCGGAAGTGGCGTCAAGCACGCTGGTACCGCGCAATGATCCGACGTTGATGTTTACCAATTCGGGGATGGTGCAATTTAAAAACCTGTTCACCGGACTTGAGACCCGTGACTATACACGCGCCACTAGCAGTCAAAAATGCGTTCGCGCCGGTGGTAAGCACAACGACCTTGATAACGTCGGAATGACAGCGCGCCATTTGACGTTCTTTGAGATGCTCGGGAACTTTAGTTTTGGTGATTATTTCAAGTCTGATGCCATTCCATTTGCATGGGAAATGGTCACCAAAGAGTTGGGCATTCCTGCCGAAAAACTCTTGGTAACCGTTTATCACACCGATGAAGAAGCCGCGGATCTTTGGAAAAAAGTAGCAGGTTTGCCCGACGATCGGATTATTCGGATCGATACCGATGACAACTTTTGGCGTATGGGGCCAACCGGCCCTTGTGGGCCATGCACAGAGATTTTCTATGACCACGGGGAACAAATCTGGGGTGGCCCTCCGGGAAGCCCAGATGAGGACGGCGACCGGTTTATCGAGATCTGGAACCTTGTTTTCATGCAAAACGAACAGCATGAGGATGGCACACTGACCGAACTTCCCAAGCAAAGCATTGATACTGGCATGGGGCTTGAGCGGATTTCTTCCTTGCTTCAGGGCACCAATAACGTCTTCGAAACCGATCTGATGAGCGCTTTGGTGGATGCCAGCGCACATGCCACCAACACGGGCACGGACGAAGACATACTGGTCCATCACCGTGTGATCGCCGACCACCTGCGCTCGACGTCGTTCCTGATTGCCGAGGGTGTTTTGCCAAGCAATGAGGGCCGCGGGTATGTGTTGCGCCGGATCATGCGCCGTGCCATGCGTCACGCGCATTTGCTGGGGGCTAAGGACCCTGTGATGCACCGCCTTGTGCCTGCACTGGTGCAGCAGATGGGCGCGGCATACCCTGAGCTTGGCCATGGTCAGCGGATGATCGAAGAGACTTTGCTGAACGAGGAAGTGCGGTTTAAACAAACCCTGGACCGAGGTCTGAAACTGTTAGATGGCGAGGTCTCTGGTTTGGCTGAGGGGGCCTCATTGCCGGGTGAAACCGCGTTTAAGCTTTACGATACATACGGCTTCCCGCTTGACCTGACCCAAGACGCATTGCGTGACCAAGGGCGCGACGTAGACACTGATGGGTTTACCGCCGCGATGGACGCGCAAAAGGCCAAGGCGCGCGCGGCGTGGTCTGGTACAGGTGAAACGGCGGATGCGAGCGTTTGGTTTGATATCGCAGATCAGCACGGTGTGACCGAATTTTTAGGATACGAGACCGAGGCCGCCGAGGGCCAGGTCTTGGCCCTGATCGTTGATGGAACGGTGGCTGCGGGCAAAGCAAGTGGCGTGGTGCAGATCGTCGTGAACCAAAGCCCGTTCTACGCGGAATCGGGTGGTCAGTTGGGGGATCGTGGTACTATCAAAACCGATACTGGTGCGGCCAATATCACGGACACCAAGAAAATCGCGGGTGTGTTCGTGCATATAGGTGAGATCACCGAGGGCACTATTGAAGCGGGGCAGGGTGCGGCTCTGACGGTAGACCACGCGCGGCGTTCTGCCATTAGGGCCAATCATTCGGCAACGCATTTGTTGCACGAGGCATTGCGCAATGCTTTGGGCGACCATGTCGCACAGAAGGGGTCGCTAAATGCGCCGGATCGGTTGCGGTTTGACTTCAGCCATAACAAGGCAATGAGCAGCGCGGAGTTGGCGACGGTCGAGCGCGAAGTGAATTCTTATATCCGTCAAAATACAGCCGTTGAAACCCGGCTCATGACGCCTGACGATGCGCGCGAGATTGGCGCTCAGGCGCTCTTTGGCGAAAAATATGGCGACGAGGTGCGTGTCGTATCCATGGGGCAGGCAGAAACTGGTAAAGGGGCCAATGGCCAGACATATTCGCTTGAGCTTTGTGGTGGTACGCATGTGCGTCAAACCGGAGATATAGGGCTGTTTGTTATGCTTGGGGACAGTGCGTCCTCTGCAGGGGTTCGCCGGATTGAAGCCCTGACGGGGCAAGCGGCGATTGACCATCTGCGAACGCAAGATCAGCGTCTCGGGGATGTGGCAAGCGTTTTGAAAGCGCCGGCAGCAGAGGTTTCGGAGCGTGTGAAGGCCTTGATGGACGAACGCAAAGCGCTGGCCAATGAGGTCGCGCAGCTTCGCCGTGATGC
>JALZWD010000132.1 GCA_023300365.1 Flavimaricola sp.
TTTTCAGCAACGCCCAGAATTCATGGTCACCGACATGGAAATCAACGGCGCCAACATCAGCGTCGCCGCGGCGATTTCGTCGATTGTCACAACCGAATTTCCGGTCTCAAGCTGGGATCTTGATCTGATTGGGTTTCGCGACAAAATAATTGAGCTGTCCGCCGTCCAAGACGCGGTTGTCCGCATCCGGCCCGGCGGCACGCTCGAAATTGCCGTCAATGAGCACGAGCCTGTCGCGATTTGGCGTCACATTGACGGCCTGCGCCTGATTGACGAACAGGCCAACTTTATCTCGATGATCCCCCAACGCGGCGACCGCAGCGATCTGCCGCTTATTGCGGGCGATGGTGCGATGGATGAAATTGAGCAGGCTATGGCCCTGTTTGATGCCGCATCCCCCGTCGCCGACCGGGTGCGCGGTTTGGTGCGGATGGGCGAGCGGCGCTGGGATCTGGTCCTTGACCGCAACCAGCGGATCTTGCTCCCCGAAGAGGGGCCCGTGGCCGCCCTCGACCGTGTTGTCGCACTGCATTTGGCCCAAGATATGCTGTCCCGCGATATTGCCGTGGTCGACATGCGCAACGCCGGCCGACCCACCGTGCGGCTTGGCGGTATGGCCGTCACCAGCCTGCACCGGATCGAGGCCCAAGAGCCAATTTTGCCTGACCTTGGACAGGCCGAGCAAAACCAATGAACACAACAAAAAACACAAAAATAAAAAACGCGAGGCGGTAATATCATGCGGGATCTCTACCAAAATCAGAAAACAATGCGCGCCTTGCGCCGGACTGCGATGCAGCGCGGCGTCGTTGCTATTCTCGACGTCGGCACCAGCAAAATCGCCTGCCTCGTTTTGCGTTTTGATAATACCGACGGTCTGCGCGAAGAGGGCATTGGCTCGATGGCCGGGCAATCGTCTTTCCGCATCATTGGTGCCGCCACAACCCGTTCGCGCGGTGTCCGTTTTGGCGAAGTCGACGCGATGCAAGAAACCGAACGCGCGATCCGCACCGCCGTTCAAGCCGCTCAGAAAATGGCCCAAGTCCGCGTCGATCACGTCATCGCCTGTCTGTCGGGCGCCCGCCCGCGATCTTACGGCCTAGATGGCTCAATTGAGGTGGAAAACACAGTTGTCGGCGATCAGGACGTCGGCGCGGTTCTCGCCGCCTGCGATGTGCCCGACTACGGCGCCGACCGCGAGGTGCTGCACGCACAGCCCGTAAATTTCGCCCTCGACCATCGCTCTGGCCTTGCCGATCCACGTGGCCAAATCGGCAATACGCTCACCACCGATCTACACCTTCTGACTGTCGATGCCTCGATCATCCAAAACCTATTGTTTTGCATCAAACGCTGCGATCTCGAGCTCGCGGGTCTTGCCTCGTCGGCCTATGTCTCGGGCATTTCCTCGCTGGTCGAAGACGAACAAGAGCTAGGTGCTGCCTGTATTGATCTGGGCGGCGGCACGACGGGCGTCTCGATCTTTATGCGCAAACACATGATCTTTGCCGATGCGGTGCGCATGGGGGGCGATCACATCACCTCCGATATCTCCATGGGCCTTCAGGTGCCCATGGCCACAGCCGAGCGGATCAAAACATTCTACGGCGGCACCCACGCGACGGGCATGGACGACCGCGAGATGATCGAAATAGGCGGCGATACCGGCGATTGGCATCACGACAGACGCACCGTCTCTCGCGCCGAGTTGATCGGCATCATGCGCCCCCGCGTTGAGGAAATTCTCGAAGAGGTTCGCCAGCGTCTCGACGCCGCAGGTTTCGAACACCTCCCCAGCCAGCAAATCGTGCTCACCGGCGGCGGCAGCCAAATTCCCGGCCTCGATGCCCTTGCGGCCAAAATTCTCGGCCATCAGGTCCGCCTTGGTCGCCCCTTACGGGTCCAAGGTCTGCCCCAGGCGGCAACTGGGCCTGGGTTTTCTGCCGCCGTTGGCCTCACTCTTTTCGCCGCACACCCCCAAGATGAATGGTGGGATTTCGAAGTTCCCTCGACCAACTACCCCCACAGATCCTTCGGTCGCGCCGTTAAATGGTTTAAAGACAACTGGTGATACGCAAGATTTAGCCGATTTCCATAAATCCGGCGTTTATCTTTAGAAAACTGACCATATTTAGTGGCGAAATCTTGCTTTCTGTGTGACCATAGGGCACCAACATAAAAAGATTCTCTTAATAAGGTACGAGCGCCCGATGGGACGGGCCTTCTTAACAAACAGGCGGACAGCGACATGACACTCAATCTTTCCATGCCAGGACAAGAAGACCTCAAGCCCCGGATCACCGTTTTCGGTGTGGGCGGCGCGGGTGGTAATGCGGTCAACAATATGATCGAGAAACAACTGGATGGCGTAGAGTTCGTCGTGGCCAATACAGACGCCCAAGCTCTTCAGCAGAGCATGTCCGAGGCCCGTATTCAGATGGGTATCAAAGTCACCGAAGGGTTGGGGGCAGGGGCCCGCGCAACCGTTGGTGCCGCCGCCGCCGAAGAAAGCATCGAACAAATCGTCGATCACCTCGCTGGTGCGCACATGTGCTTCATCACCGCCGGTATGGGCGGTGGCACGGGCACAGGCTCGGCTCCGATCATCGCACAGGCCGCCCGCGAGCTTGGCGTTCTGACCGTTGGTGTTGTCACTAAG
>JALZWD010000133.1 GCA_023300365.1 Flavimaricola sp.
CGTTGATCGCCTCCATGATGCCGCCGTCACCGCTGGTCAAATCTCCCAAAGACGGGATCGGCAACGCGGCGGCTTGGTCTTGGGCACTGAAATAGCCATAACCAACGATACCAAAAGGCAAAAGTCCGCCAAGGATCGCAAAAATACGCGGCACCGTGCCGCCCAAAAATCCAAGGATCGCGACGGCTGCTGCAAACACAAAGCTGGCCGCAATCGCGATGCCTGCCGGGTCTTGCAACAGGGTTTCAACGCTAAACCCAAAGTCCAACAAATCCATTGGCCCAAAGCTGCTTTGCGCGCCTGCGCCAATGCTCAATTCGCCGCCATCAAGCGAGACTTGCCCGCCACCAAACAGCCCCGAAATTTCGGACGGTACTTTCACCCATTTCAAAAAGACAGACACCACCATCGCCAACCCACAAAGGGCCGCGAGGGGATATGTTGCAATTGATCTCATGCTCGAGCCTCATTTTTTGCTTAATTTTAACGAGACTCTACAGCCCCGCCCGCTGCCTGATCTAGTCTTGGGGCGGAATTAGGAAATCACTGCGGCAAAATCGTCATATCAGGGGTGGGATCGGGATCACTGTCGGCGTGCGCCGTGCACCCAAACATCCCGCACCGCACGGTCATCGCCCATCATGATGGTCGGGAAAACGGCGCCCCAAATGTCATCCGCGCGCGCACTGCGCTGCGCAATTGCTGGCGTCGAGGCCAGATCAAGCACCACCAGATCCGCTTCCGCGCCCACGCGCAACGCCCCCACAACACCGTCCAGATGTAGCACACGCGCCGCCCCTTCCGTGGCCAGCCACCAAAGCTGCGCGGGGTGCACCGCATGCCCGGACAATTGCGCCACCTCATAGGCCGCAGCCATCGTGCGCAGCATCGAAAACGACGACCCGCCGCCCGTATCCGTGGCCAATCCCACACGCTGCCCCGCCGCTGCCAACCCCATCAGGTCAAACAACCCCGATCCGATAAACGTATTCGACGTCGGGCAATGCACCAACCCTGCGCCCACCTCGCGCAAACGGTCCTTCTCGCGCGGCTCCAAATGGATCGCATGGCCATAAACGCCGCGCGCACCCAACAATCCATAGGCCTCATAGGTATCCAAATAATCGCGTGCTTGTGGATACAGGCCGCGCACCCATTCAATCTCATCCACCTGCTCGGACAAATGTGTTTGCATCAAAACATCCGGGTTCTCGGCCCAAAGCGCGCCCAATGCCTCAAGCTGCGCAGGTGTCGATGTGGGCGAAAACCGTGGCGTGATTGCGTATCCCGCACGGCCCACCCCGTGCCACCGCGCAATCAACGCCGCACTCGCGTCATAGGCTCCTTGCGCCGTATCGCGCAGGGTTTCGGGCGCGGTGTCGCGGTCCATACAGGTCTTGCCCGCAACCACACGCATACCGCGCGCTGCGGCCGCCTCAAAAAACGCATCCACGCTTGCCGAATGGATCGTACAATAGCTCGCCATGCTGGTGGTCCCATGATCCAGCGCCAAATCCAGATACCGCGCCGCCACCTCCGCCGCATACCCCGCATCACCAAACCGCGCCTCTTCGGGGAATGTATATAGGTTCAGCCAATCAATCAGGCGCTTGCCCCATGACGCAATGATCCCCGTCTGCGGATAATGCACATGCGCATCCACAAACCCCGCCGAAATAAGCGCGTCGCCATAATCTGTCACCGCCGCATCGGGGTGCGCGGCACGCACATCATCCGCCGCCCCGATTGCGGCAATCTTGCCCGCCTCACGCAAAACCCCGCCCCGCGTCTGGTGCTGTGCGGCCTCTTCAATCGGGGCGTGAAACGGGTCTGCGGCAAACCCCAAGGTCTGCCCAAGAATAAGCTGCTGTGTCATACATGCGTGCCTACCGCGCCGCCTGCGCCGCGTAAACCTCATCAAGCCGGTTGCCGCTTCCCCGCATTGCGTTAAGAAGGAACCAAGCAAGAGGCCCCGCCCATGTCTGATCCCAACACCACACCGCAAACTGACGCCGAAATTGATGATTTCGGCCTTCCCGCACATCTGTTTGACGACGTGCTCGATGCCGTTGACGCGGGCAATGCCGCCAGCCTAGGCACACTCCTCGACCCGCTCCACCCCGCCGACATCGCCGACCTGCTCGAACAAATCACCCTGCGCGACCGGACGGCCTTGTTGTCGCTGTGGACGGGCGGGGTGGACGGCGAGGTGCTCTCCGAGCTGGATGATAACCTGCGCGAAGAAGTCATCGACAGCCTCGAACCCACACAATTGGCCGACGCCGTCCGCGAACTCGAAAGCGACGACGTCGTTGACCTGATCGAAGACCTCGAAGACACACAACAAGAGGCGGTTCTCACCGCCCTCGACGCCGCAGACCGCGTTGCCGTCGAAAAAGCGCTGGCCTATCCCGCAGACAGCGCAGGCCGCTTGATGCAAGTCGAAGTGGCCCGCGCCCCCGATCACTGGACCGTCGGCGAGGCCATCGATTACCTGCGCTCTGACGTCGCTCTGCCCGA
>JALZWD010000134.1 GCA_023300365.1 Flavimaricola sp.
GCCCAAGGCGGTGAGGCGTTGATCTGCGTTGTCGGCCCGCGGCGCGTTTGTGGTCTTGGGCTGTGCCGACGGGCATCGAATGCTCAAACTGCGCCGACAGGCTCTTGTCGCGCGTCACGGCCGTCCAATCATCGCCCAAAACCTTGGTCTCAGGGCGGCCTAAATTCACCATCGGCTCAATGGTAAAAAACATCCCCGCCTCCAGCGTCGGTCCGTTGCCCGGGCGCCCATAATGCAAAACATTGGGCGGCGCATGAAACACCCGCCCCAAACCATGCCCGCAAAAATCGCGCACCACCGACATCCGGTTGGCCTCAACATAGGTCTGAATGGCCGCACCAATATCGCCAAAGGTATTGCCCGGTTTGGCGGCCTCAATCCCCTTCATCAGGGCATCATGCGTCACCTGCACCAAACGCTCGGCCTTGCGCGGGATCTTTCCGGCCACAAACATCCGGCTCGTGTCGCCATACCATCCGTCAACAATCACCGTGACGTCGATGTTCAACACATCCCCATCCTTCAGCTTTTTGTCACCCGGAATGCCATGACACACCACATGGTTCACCGAAATACACGAGGCGTGCTTGTATCCCTTATACCCAATGGTGGCCGAAACCGCGCCCGCATCATTCACCATCTGCTCGATCAAATGGTCCAACGCACCGGTGGTTTGGCCCACCGTCACATGGGGCGCGATATCATCCAATATCTGCGCCGCCAGCTTGCCGGCCACATGCATGCCCGCAAAATCACCCGCTTCGTAAATCCTGATACCATCTTTGGTCAGCCGACCCTTGCGTTCATTCGCCAAAACAAGCCCTTCCGTTTCACAAACGACACATATGTCATCCCGTTGGGCGTGGAAAGTCCTGCGCACGCTGGCGTGGCATCACAAATTGCAAAACCCCCGCCACCTCCACGTGCGCGGGGGTGATCTCGGTGCCAATACACACCACCTCAACCCCCGCCGCATGGGCCGCCTCAAACGCTGCGGCATATGTCGGGTCAATATCATCCGCGAGGGCCACATGCGTGCAATCCGTGCGCTGCACCAGATACAGCATGATTGCCCGGTGCCCCTGCGCGACCACGCCTGCCAACGCGCCCAAATGCTTGGTGCCTCGCGCGGTCACACTGTCTGGAAACTCGGCCAAACCCTCTTGGCGGCACAGGGTCACGCTTTTTACCTCAAGGTAAATATCGCCGCCGTCACCGCCCAACAGAAAATCAACACGGCTGTTCTCGCCGTATTTCACCTCCGCCCGCACGCTCTCATAGTCTGGCAATCCCGGCACCGCATGCGCGATCAACGCCGACTTCAACGCGCGATTGGGCACGGATGTATCCACGCCAGTCAAATGCCCGTTTTCATGATCGACCAACCGCCAGCCGTACTTTAGCTTTTTCTTCGGATCGTCGTTGGGCTCAAGCCAACACAAGGTTCCCGCGGCCTTAAGGCCCATCATACTGCCCGGATTTGCGCAATGGGCCACCACCTCGGTGCCATCCTCAAGGATCATATCGGCCAAAAACCGTTTATAACGGCGCACAAGGCGGGCAGGGACGAGCGGGGTGGCAAAGCGCATATTCAAGGGTATATCGTGGACAAGATCAAAGGAGAAGCCAGATGCCCAACCCAACTGCCGCGATGCTTGTAATCGGGGACGAAATCCTCTCTGGCCGCACGCGCGACGCCAACATGCACCATTTGGCCGGAGAGTTGTCGCGCGTCGGCATTACCCTGTCCGAGGTGCGCGTGGTGTCTGACGACGCCCCCGCGATCGTCGCCGCAGTTCAGGCCCTGTCGGCGGGCTTTGATACCGTCATCACATCCGGCGGCATCGGCCCCACCCATGACGACATCACCGCCGATTGCATCGCCAAAGCCTTTGGTGTCTCCATCGACGTGCGTGATGATGCCCGCGCCTTGCTTGCGGCGCATTACGAACGCCAAGGCACCACGCTCAACGAGGCACGCCTGCGCATGGCCCGCATCCCCGACACCGCCACCCTGATCGACAATCCCGTCAGCGTCGCGCCCGGATTTACCCTTGGAAATGTGCACGTCATGGCCGGTGTTCCGGCAGTGTTTCAGGCAATGGTCGCCACCGTTTTGCCCACTCTCACAGGCGGGCAACCCTTGCTAAGTGAAACCCTGCGCGTGGATCGTGGCGAGGGCGATATCGCGGGCCCGTTGGCCGATGTGGCGGCGCGCTTCCCCGATTTGTCTTTGGGATCTTATCCGTTTCAAAAGGACGGTAAATTTGGGTCCAACCTTGTGGTGCGCGGCCCTGACGCCACGATGCTAGATCGCGCAATGGCCGAGCTTAAGGCACTGTTTGCATAATGTCCGCGCCCACCGTCCAACAGCTTTACGACGTCACCCACGCGACGTGGCCCGCCAAATCGGCGCGTGATCTGGACGGTATCACCCTGCGCAAAGGTCTTGGCGGAGGAAGCCGCGTGAGTGCCGCAACGGCCGATGCTCAGGTGACGCAACAGGCCTTAGAACAGGCCGAGGCCGCGATGCGCGCGATGGGGCAAACCCCGCTCTTTATGATCCGCGAAGGCGACGATGCGCTTGATGCGGCCCTTGCTGGCCGCGGCTATGCGGTCAAAGACAAGGTTTGGCTTTATGCCATTCCGGCCGCGGCTCTGACCAAAACGCCGCTCCCCCCCGTCACCACCTTCCGCGTCTGGCCGCCGCTCCAGATTGCGCAAGACATCTGGGCCGAAGGCGGGATTGGCCCTGCACGAATTGATGTCATGCGCCGCGTGGACGGTTCCAAAACGGCCCTGCTTGGCCGCACCTCCGACGCGCCCGCCGCCGCTGGTTTTGTGGCGATGCATGGCGATGTGGCCATGCTACACGCGCTTGAGGTCCGCTCTGAACATCGCCGCAAAAACATGGGCGCACAGATGACACGCGCTGCGGCGTTTTGGGCTGTCGAAAATGGCGGCACATATCTTTCCTTGATTGTCACGCAGGCCAACACCGGGGCGAATGCCCTGTACCAATCCCTTGGGCTGCGCCGCGTCGGTCAGTATCATTACCGGATTTTGCCCTCATGAAATGGCTTGCGATTTTCCTCGCGGCCAGCCCCGCCGCCGCCCAAGACTTGGCCCTGCCGTCCAATGCGGTCGAACAATACAGCGCCAGCCAAGCCCAAGGCCAATACCTGCTGCCCACCGGCCCCTACGCCGGAACCGTGCTGCCGACCCAATCGATCGACGGCCCGGTAACACATCAGTCTTGGCGCATCACCGGCGCGGGGCTCACCACCCTGCAACTCATCGCGCCGCTCCAAGAGCAACTCATGGCCCAAGGGTTCGAAATATTGCTAAGTTGCGACACCCAGGCCTGCGGCGGATTTGATTTCCGCTTTGCCACCGAGGTCTTGCCGCCACCGTTGATGTATGTCGATCTCGGCAATTTCCGCTTCCTCTCCGCCAAGCGCGACGACGCAAGCGAAGCGGTCGCAATCCTCGCCAGCCGGTCCTCGCGCGCGGGCTTCATCCAAATCATCACCGTCGGAACCGAGCCCCAAACCGCTCAAACCACCGCCCAACTG
>JALZWD010000135.1 GCA_023300365.1 Flavimaricola sp.
AGCGCACAAATCGTGTGCCCCTCAACCTGCTTGGTCACGTCCCAAAGCATGTCGATTTCCTCAGGCTCCGCCTCGCCCTTCACCAGCCGTTCCATGACCCGCATCATCCAGCCAGTCCCCTCACGACACGGCGTGCACTGCCCACAAGATTCGTGTTTATAAAACGCACTCAACCGCCAGATCGCTTTGATCATATCCACCGACTGATCCATCACAATCACAGCCGCCGTCCCCAGCCCCGAGCCAAGCTCGCCGCGCAGGTAATCAAAATCCATCACCGCATCGCGCATCTTCTCGCCGCGCACACACGGAACCGACGAGCCGCCCGGGATGACCGCCTTGAGATTATCCCAGCCACCGCGAATGCCACCGCAATGTTTTTCGATCAACTCTTCAAAGCTGATCGACATCTCTTCTTCGACAACGCACGGATTATTCACGTGACCAGAAATCGCGAAAAGTTTGGTACCCGCATTATTCGGACGCCCCATCCCCGCAAACCAAGCGCCGCCACGGCGCAAGATTGTCGGCACCACGGCGATTGATTCCACGTTGTTCACCGTCGTCGGACAGCCATACAAACCAGCCCCCGCAGGAAACGGCGGCTTCATCCGCGGCATACCCTTTTTGCCCTCAAGGCTCTCGAGCAGTGCGGTTTCTTCGCCGCAAATATACGCGCCAGCACCGTGGCTGAGATAAATATCAAAGTCCCAGCCCGACCCACTGGCATTCTTGCCGACCAGGCCCGCGTCATACGCTTCATCAATCGCGGCCTGAAGCGCCTCTTTCTCGCGGATGTATTCGCCGCGGATATAAATATAGCAGGCATGCGCGCCCATCGCGAAGCTGGCAATCAAGCACCCTTCGATCAAGGTGTGCGGATCATGGCGCATGATCTCGCGGTCCTTACAAGTGCCCGGCTCACTCTCGTCGGCGTTCACAACAAGGTAGGACGGACGCCCATCGCTTTGCTTGGGCATGAACGACCACTTGAGGCCGGTTGGGAAACCCGCGCCGCCACGGCCACGCAAGCCCGAAGCCTTCATCTCATCTACGATCCAAGCGGCCCCTTTGCCGATGATATCCTTGGTGCCATCCCAATGCCCACGCGCCTGAGCGCCGCGCAGGGTGCGGTCGTGCATCCCGTAGATGTTGGTGAAAATGCGGTCCTGATCTTGCAGCATCGTTTGCCTCACTCAATGCCGGTCATGCCGGCGTATCCCTCAATCGTCTTCGCGCGCGCGCCACGCCTGAATGGCCAACCAAAGTCCGACCCCAAAACCAGCGAGCGCAACAAGATTGAACAAACCCAAAGTCCGGTTTGTCCATCCCATCTGACCACCAATTGCCTCGGCGGCAATCCAAAACACACCAGCCGCCGCAATTGTGATCGCAGCCCTGCGTCCTAACCGAGTACTTTGGCCGTCGCGCGCCACCCTAGGCCCCTTCGTTCAAGACCACGTTAATCCGCCCCCTTCATACAACACGGGGCCGGCAAAGTGCCAGCCCCGCATTCAAGAGATTGTCGATAAATGGCGCTTTAGTAGACGTCGCCTTTGCCGACCTTTTTCGAAAAGGCGGTCTCTCCACCAGCGGCCAAAAGCTTGGCCTGTTCAACCCATGTGTCACGGCTTACGCGGCCCTTGAAGCCTTCGAGGTTGGCATCAACCCAAGCAACTTCGTCGGCACTCCACCCAGCAATTTGGTCAAAGTGATAGAACCCAAGACCGTTACACATTTTTTCCATCTTAGGACCCACGCCTTTGATCATTTTGAGATCATCGGCTTTGCCGCCGCGTGGCCCTTTCAGCGCTTCGGGGCGCGTGCCCTCGTTGGCGCCTTCACGCACGCCGTCGCCGTCGTAGTCGGCGCCAAGTGTCGCGTCGAGCTCGGCCTCTTTTGCGGCCTTGGCGTCAGCGGCGGCCTTTTTGGCGGCTGCATCGGCTTTGGCCTTGGCATCGGAGGCTGCTTTTGAAGCATCCGCGTCGGCTTTTGCCTTGGCGTCAGCGGCGGCCTTTGAGGCCGCGGCGTCCGCCTTGGCTTTGGCATCCGCAGCAGCTTTTTGCGCGGCAGCATCGGCCTCGGCCTTTTTCGCGGCAGCATCGGCCCGTGCCTTGGCTGCGGCGGCATCCGCATCTGCCTTGGCTTTGGCGGCGGCATCGGCAGCCGCATCACTTGAAGCGGAAGGTGCCCGCGCGGTCATTGTGCCCGCTCCGGCCGCAACAGCGCCGGCGGCACCTGCGCCAACGGCGGCGGCCGTCCCCACACCGTGGCCCGCGTGGGCCTCATCGGCGCGGCAAAAAATCAGTGGCAGAAAAAATGCCAAAACAATTGCGATGATAAGCGCACAAAAGAAGCCGCCCCACCAAAATTCCATATCAGTTGTCGCGACCAGCAAGATACCAGCGAGAAGCCCAATAACCCCTGCTGCGATCCAACAGATTAATGTGCAGCGTTTCGTTGCAGCTGAAGTAGCCATTCTGTGTCTCCCTATCGTCATAATTTTTGGTGCGGACCCTGTTACCGGCCCGCTTCCCATTCATACTTCTTAAATGATTTTCCCCGTGGCGCACACTAAAACCAAGGGGAATTCCCATTTCAGGGCTGCAATTGCACTATTCTTTTGCGAAATCAGTGGCCTGTGCCACCCAATTGTCCCGTTCGATTCGGCCCTTAAACTTGAGGCGCGCATCAACCCATGCAATTTCCGACACGCCCCATTTGGCAATCTGATCAAAATGCCAAAAGCCCATGTCGTTCAAAACACCTTCAAGCTTGGGGCCAACGCCAGTGATCCGTTGAAGATCATCCGCACCGCCTGCGCGTGGCGCCTTGAGCAATTCAGGCGCTTTTTCGGCGGCTGGCGCAGTGGGTGCGGCGGCACGTTTTGCGGCTCCTGCAGCCGCAGGCGGGGCTTTGCTGGCCTTTGGTTTGGCCGCAGCTTTTTTCGCAGGTGCCTTGGCGGGTTTGGCGGCAACGGTAACATCGCCTGCGGCATCTACTGGACGATCCGGGCCGGGGCCCTGTTGCCAAGGCGCGCGGAACGGCACCTCTGTGCCCGCGATTTTGCCAATGGTATCCCCTTGGGCCAGAGCAAAGGCAGCACTGGCGTTTTGCGGCAGTTTGTCAGCCTCGTATTGCGTCAGCGATGTCAGACCGTGCGCCGGTTCGGCGGCATAGCGGCCATTTTGCGGCCCCGGTTGCGGCACCC
>JALZWD010000136.1 GCA_023300365.1 Flavimaricola sp.
GGCGCGAGATTTTATCGACCTTACGTTTGAACTTGAAAATGGCACACCACTTCCGGCGCTGACCCGCTTTGAAACCCCGATTTCTGTACGCATCGAAGGCCCCGTGCCGCCAACGCTTGCGCTTGATTTGCGCCAATTGATTGGCCGCCTGCAAAACGAAGCTGGCTTGGATATCTTTTTGACGGGCGGCGACCGCGCAAACATTACCGTTCAAGCAATCCCGTCTACTGCCCTGCGACGCGCTGTGCCTGGGGCCGCATGTTTCGTCGTGCCGCGCGTAACAGATTGGACAGATTTCCGCACGGCTGCGGGAACAAACCGGGTCGATTGGGTTAACCTGACATCGCGCGATCAAGTGTCGATTTTCCTGCCCTCTGATGCGGCACCTCAGGAAATTCGCACCTGCCTTCATGAAGAATTGGCTCAAGCCTTGGGGCCGGTGAATGACCTGTTCCGCTTGTCTGACAGCGTGTTTAACGATGACGATAGCCATTCGGTTTTGACCGGATTTGATATGTTGATGCTGCGCGTGACCTATGCGCCTGAATTGCGCAACGGCATGACCGCCAATCAAGTTGCGGCCCAATTGCCCGGCATATTTGCGCGCCTCAATCCAGCTGGGCAATTCCCAGATAACACAAACAGCGGCGGCCCCTCGGCCGAGTGGCGCAGTGCAATGCAAACTGCCCTCGCCGCGCGCACCAGCCGCACACGAAGGCTGAGTGCCGCGCGCACGACTGTTGACATTGCCCGTACCAACGATTGGACGGGCGCACGGCTTGGGTTTTCGTACTTTGCGCTCGCCAAGACTTTGGTCGCCACAGATAGTGATGCAGCGCTCACGGCCCTGACGGCCGCCGCACGTGAATTTCGCCGTGCGCCAGAAACCCAGATCCACGAGGCTCTTGTCGCCGTACAGCTTGCCGCTTATGCGCTCCGCTCGGGTGATGCCGACGCTATCATGCGGCTTACTGACACAGCTATTCCAATTGCCACACGGCATGAAAACGCAGCGCTGCTTGCTACGTTAATGATGTTTCGTGCTGAGGCGCTTGATTTGGCTGGCCGCACGTCGGAGGCTGCGGTGGTGCGTATGGACAGTTTCGCATGGGCACGCTACGGATTAGGGGGGCCCCAAGCCGTACAAACGCGGTTCAACCAGATCACCGCCCTCAACCCTCGTAATCGGAGCTTGCAACCATGATTTACCCCGTCGGAGGCCTTTTGCTTGGCGCAGTTCTCGGTGGCGTCATGGCAAGATCACGAGGCGGCATTGGCAAGGATGTTGCCCAATGGGCCGCTGTCTTGGGCATGATGGGGTTTGTATTTGGCATGTTCGTTTTGATCATGATCGAACGCAGCTATACCTAAGCCATGTTCCTTCCCTTTCTGACACAGCTCAGAGACAGCGGCGTTCCTGTATCGCTGCGGGAATATTTGTCGTTTCTAGATGCCATGCGCGCCGGTTTGGCCACCTATGACATTGATGCGTTCTACTTTGTTGCCCGCACGACAATGGTTAAGGATGAGAAACACATTGACCGGTTCGATCGCGCTTTTGCCGCTGCGTTCTCTGGTCTTGAAAGCATGCCTTCGGAGCAGGTTCTTGAGGCCCTTGACCTGCCCGAAGAGTGGCTTCGCAAGTTGGCCGAAAAAACCCTCAGTCCCGAAGAACAGGCCGAAATAGAGGCTTTGGGCGGATTTGAGGCCCTGATCGAGACCCTTAAGAAACGCCTCGAAGAGCAAAAAGGGCGTCACCAAGGCGGATCAAAATGGGTCGGCACAGCGGGCACATCTCCATTTGGGGCCTATGGTTATAACCCCGAGGGCGTACGCATTGGCCAAGACGGCTCGCGCCACCAGAGGGCCGTTAAGGTCTGGGACAAAAGAGAATTCCGAAACCTAGATGACACTGTTGAGTTGGGGACACGCAACATCAAAGTGGCGCTCAAGCGGTTGCGCAAATGGGCCCGCGATGGCGCCACCCAAGAGCTTGATCTTGACGGCACCATTCGCGCAACCGCGCACAACGGCTATCTAGATGTCAAAACACGCCCCGAGCGGCGAAATGCGGTGAAGGTGATTTTGTTCTTTGATGTTGGCGGCTCGATGGATCCTCATATCAAAGTGGTCGAGGAATTGTTCTCGGCCGCCCGCACCGAATTTAAACATCTCGAACATTTTTACTTTCACAATTGTATCTATGACGGCGTGTGGCGCGACAATGCACGCCGCTGGAATGATCAAACCCCCACCTACGACATCCTGCGCACCTATGGCCCCGATTATAAATGCATCTTTGTCGGTGATGCGGCGATGTCGCCCTATGAAATCGCATTTGCAGGCGGAGCCAATGAATATTGGAATGCCGAACCGGGCGAGGTGTGGTTGCGCCGCGCATTTGCCCAATGGCCAAACCTACTTTGGATTAACCCTACCCCGGAACAAAATTGGAAGTTTACGCAGTCCACGACTATGATCCGCGAGATATTTGGCCCAGAACGCATGGTTCCGATGACACTCGAAGGGCTGACCCGAGGCATGAAACTTATCAGTTAGATCCGCGACAGAATAAGCAGCCTGCCACGTAGAGAACCAAACAAGGACACCACCCCGGATATGATCTCGCGTATAAAACACCTTTGGGCCCATCACCGGGCGCTGCTTTTGGTTTTTACCGGCGTCTTTTGCTTGGCCGGTTTTTTTGCCGTCAAAACATTGGCTGCGGCTGTTTATTGGATGGACCCTGCGCACCAAGATCAACGGCTCGAGCCGTGGATGACGCCGAGGTATGTGTCACAATCCTACCGTATCCCACATGATATCTTGGGGCCAATCTTGTTTCACGATCCGGCTGATCCTCCGCGTCGGCGCCGACTTGGCGATATTGCGCTCGAAAATGACGTGTCCATTCAAGATCTGCAGGCCCGCATTGATGCCGCCGCAGCCGAGCTTCGGGAGCGACGCGGTGACTGAATTTGTCCTCGAATTGATGGTAAACTACGGCGTGCCGATCCTGTTTTTGGTCACATTCTTTTCGTGCCTGTGTGTTCCTGTCCCCTCTTCATTGTTGATGCTGGCAGGCGGCAGCTTTGCTGCAACCGGGGATTTAGACACCGCCGCCACCGTGGCCGCCGCATACAGTGGTGCGGTGCTCGGAGACAATTCCGGCTATGCC
>JALZWD010000137.1 GCA_023300365.1 Flavimaricola sp.
AGCTCGTAGAGATTGCCGTCGTTGTTTTGCAACACCAATTGATCGCCGTTCACAACCCAAACGGAACCAAAGGCCGCATCGGGTACGTTGTCTACAAGCGTGGTCGTTTCTACAGACGGGGATGCTGCGTTTGAATCGAACGTGTACAGCGTGTCTTCACTGACGCCGTAAAACACACCATCAATGGCCGCAAAATCAGCAGCAAGAAATCCGTCACTCCCTGCAATCTCGACGCCTTCGCCTGTGGCGGGATCAACCTTAAACAAACTGTCGCTGCCGCTTGAACGTATAACATAGGATCCATCCACGAAGGTGGCCGCAAAGGCTCCGCCGTCCGAAACTGGCGCGCCATTGGCATCGACAAGTGAAAGGTCACCAATATGCGTGGTTTCACCGGTTGTGACATCAATAGAAACGAGATCGCTGACCGGAACCGGGTCGCCGTTACTGTCGAACCCATCTTCACGTGCGATGGCATAAAAGATGTCATCAGCACCGCCGTCATCTGTGCCTTGGTCATAGGCAAGGGCGTTATATCGAAAATCCTGCTCTTCGCCGATGGCGACATAGTCATTGGTATCAAAATCATATTGAAACAATTGCGAATCCAAGACCTGATACAGGCCGGACGCACCTGTTGTCGGTAGGCCTTCAACAACGTCCAAAATGCCATCATTGTCATCGTCTAGGTCGATTTCGTCGGCGATGCCGTCACCGTCCGCGTCATCAATTGACCGGAAATCGACATCACTTGTATCAGCGTCGGTGTCATTCTTGAGACCGTCTTCGAGACCATCCACGCCAGCTTGCGTATTGCCTGTCTGACCGTCTTGATCTGCAAACGTGACGTTTGATCCGTCATCGATGCCATTTGTGGAGGTGCCGGCTGCGGTTAGTCCACTTTCAGAGTTGTCGTTAAATCCGTCATTGTCGGCATCCGTATCAACCAAATCGGCGTTGCCGTCACCATCGGTGTCAGCAAGGGAGGGGTTAAACGTGCCGCCATGGCCTGTGGTTGTGTCGACAAGGTCAATCACCCCGTCGCCGTCGGTATCGGTATCGTCGTAAGCTACGAAATCTGCCGTGGGCTGGCTTTCGATATAGTCAGAAATGCCGTCATTGTCTGAATCGAGGTCGATGTAATCTGCGATGCCATCATTATCGGTGTCTTGTGGAACAGGCACGCCGCTTGCAGTTTCCACGACATCGGCGATGCCATTTTGGTTTGTATCTGCAACGCCGCCCCCGAAGATGCCAATTTGGCCATCGCTGTTGCCATTTAGGAGAGTGCTGATGCCGCTTTCTTGCAGATCAGACACGCCGTCATTGTCGCTGTCGAGATCAAGGTAATCGGCGATACCATCACCGTCAGTGTCGCGCGGGGCGGCAACTTGGCCGTCAAGCGTGCCGTCGAGTTCATCTACGCGGTCGTCTAATCCGTCGTTATTGGTGTCGACAATCTCGTCTGCATCTATGGTGCCATTGCCATCTGTATCAAAGGCGGAAATATCCAGCCCGCCTTCTTGGATATCACTGATGCCATCGTTGTCGCTGTCTAGATCAAGGTGATCTTGGATCCCATCTCCATCCGTGTCCGTTCCAAACGAGATTTCAAGGTTTGGATCGCCCGCGCCATCGTTCTGGGTCGTGCCGGGAGAGCTTGCGACGAAGACAAGTTCCGGCGCGCCAGTGTCAAACCCGATCAATTCGTAAATATTGCCGTCATTGTTTTGCAACAACAATTGGTCGCCATTTACGACCCAAACAGAGCCAAACGACACATCAGGCACATTATCGATGAGAACAGTGGTTTCGACCGCTGGAGATGCGGCGTTGGAATCGAATTTGTAAAATGTATCCTCGTGGACGCCGTAGAACACACCATCGATGGCTGCGAAATCAGAGACAGTGAACCCGTCGCTGCCGGTGATTTTTGTGCCCACGCCTGTGGTGGTGTCGATTTTGAATAAACTATTGAGGCTTGTCGAGCGAATGACATAGCTGCCGTCGGTAAAGGTACCTGCGACGGTTCCGTTATAGTTGAGAGGCGTGCCATCGACGTCGACGAGGGAAATATCGCCGATAAGTGTGGTTTCGCCGGTCGCGACATCAACAGAGATCAGATCGCGGTTCTCGACCGCGTCTCCGTTGCTATCAGTCCCGCTCGAGCGCGTGACGGCATAAATGATGTCGTCAGCCCCGCCATCATCCGTGCCAGGATCATAGCCAAGGCCGTTGTACAAAACATCTTGAACGTCGCCGACGGCGACATAAACATTGGTTGAGAAATCGTACTGGAATAGTTGGGGGCCCAAGACCTGATATAGGCCTGATGCGCCGGTCGTGGGACCGCCTTCATCAGAATCCAAGATACCATCATTGTCATCATCAAGGTCAAAGGCATCGTCGATGCCATCAAGGTCTTTGTCCATGCAACTCACCAATCATCGTTGTCGGAAATTAGGCTTAACGCAGCGGTAAGCTAGGTAACCAATCCGACAAGAATTTTGCGAAAATGTGTTTGTTGTGCGGCTACTGGCGTTTTTTACTCGCGCAGGCATATGGTTTTTTGCGACTTTGAGAGCGGAGTGAGCCTGGCAATCTTCTTGCGGGAGTTCACGATAAGAAACGGGGTTTTCGGGGTGTTTCGCGACGCAAATAGCCGCTGAAATGCATGTTAGACCGCCGTAAGGCGTGGTGTTTGCATTGATTGCGCGTAGGCGTGGTACACCTTGGCGCAAGAGGACTTTTCGGGGTAGGGGACGTCACCTAGCCAAAATTTGCGTCCAATTCGTCTGAGTATTGGCTGTAATTTCCGATGTGTTCGCTGACCCATTCGGGATTGTGGTAGGTGTCGAGATACCTGTGACCGCTGTCGCATAGGAGGGTGACTATTGAACCCTCGTGGCCCGCTGCGGCCATTTCTTTCGCTCGGTGTAGGGCGCCCCATAAATTGGTTCCGGTGGAGGGCCCCGTTTTGCGGCCGATTAATCGTTCGAGCCAAAGCATGGTGGCGATGCTGGCGGCATCGGGAACTTGGATCATGTGGTCGATTACGCCGGGTTGAAACGAGTGTTCGACTTTGGGTCGGCCAATACCTTCGATATTGCTTGATTTATTTGAGGTTAGCGTGGCGTCACCGCTTAGATAGCTTTGGTAGAAAACAGAATTTTCGGGGTCAACCACGGTGAGGTCTGTGTCGTACCCTTTGTAGCGAATATACCGACCCAAGGTTGCCGATGTTCCCCCGGTTCCTGCACTCATGACCAGATGAGTTGGGATCGGGTGTGGTTCGCGCTGCATCTGAGTGAAGACGCTTTCAGCGATATTGTTGTTGCCTCGCCAATCCGTAGCGCGTTCGGCATACGTGAATTGGTCCATAAAATAGCCGCCAATTTCGCGCGCGAGCTGGACCGATGCGTCATGCATCTTGGGCGCGCTTTCGACGAAATGGGTTTGGCCGCCGTAGGACTCGATTTGGGCAATTTTGCTCCGCGCGGTGCTTTTTGGCACAACAGCGATAAACGGCACACCTATCATGCGCGCGAAATAAGCCTCTGAGATGGCAGTGCTGCCCGATGAGGCTTCGACGATGGTCGTGTCTTGGGTGATTTTGCCGTTGCACAACGCATAAAGAAACAGCGACCGCGCGAGCCTGTGTTTGAGACTGCCGGTTGGGTGTGTGCTTTCATCCTTGAGGTAGATTTCGATGCCCGCAAGCCTTGGTATTGGCAACCTAAAAAGATGTGTGTCTGCAGAACGGTGTGCATCAGCATCAATTTTATTGATAGAATCCGTGACCCAGTTGTTCATTCTACAGCCTTATTGTTTGTTCCTCATCAGGACGTTGAGGCCAACGGGGGCTTGGTCCTAGTGAGAATTTATTCCAACCTATTGGATCGATTATGCGCCACGTTGGCGGTGATGCAAGTGGCGGCTATCCGGCCTTTGGTAATTCACTTCTACCTAATTGAAACGTGATTTGGTGCTGAAGTGCGTCTGGTGCACTGTTGATCGGACATGCGCCGCGCGGCTACGGCAGGCGCGATGGCTCGTGAAATTGAATACAAAGGATTGGATATGGTTCCCGCACCAAGTGGTTTTAGACGTGTTTTGGGTGCTGCGCTCTTTTTGGCGTTGTCATTGACAACATCCCAGAAGCTTGTGGCGCAAGAGGCGCGGGCCCTTAGCGATTATGTTATTGAGCAATATGGACAGCCTCCAGAAACGCCAAGTGGGCGATTGTCGGCTGAGATTCAGGCGGCAGCGCGTGTCGCCTTTGTTGACAGCATTGCGAATGGGCTTTGGGGTGCAGAACAGGATGTTGCGCTGGCAGAGATTGCGGAGGCGAAAGATCCAAGGTTGGCTTGGCTCATAAGCGACCTGTTGCGGTTTGCAGGATCACGACAGTTGACCGAGACCCTTGCGGTTGGAGCCACTGAGTTGTTGGGGGTACAGATTAGCGGCGAAAACAGCTGGGGCATTTTGACAGATCATTTGATAGCGTGGGATATCCCCGCGCCTCCAGACTATCTTGAATACAAACGCGCCATTTTCACGGGCATTGTGCCCGGTTGGGAGCGGATTTTCATTGCAGGAGATATTGATTGGAGACTTGTTTCATGGGGCGGGGTGCTGATCGATGATCGCCCGTTTGGCGAGGCCGATGCGATATGTAACTGTATCCCTGCCGCTGATAACCCTGAAGTGAGCA
>JALZWD010000138.1 GCA_023300365.1 Flavimaricola sp.
AAGGACGCGAGCGGCGAGGTTGTGACCCAACTTTCCCCGAACCAAGTCCGCGAGATGACCGCCCAAGGCGTGATTGCCGGTGGTATGATCCCCAAGACAGAAACGGCGCTGGCGGCGCTTGATGCCGGTGTGCGCGCGGTGGTGATCCTTGATGGGCGCTTGCCTAATGCGAGCCTTCTTGAGCTGTTTACAGAGCATGGGGCGGGATCGATTATCCGCGAGACCGACGCGGAATGATGTCTTTGGCGGAGATCGAAGAGGTTCTTCGCCAAGAGCATTTGTTTGTTTCGGGGATCGTGCACGAAAACCTGCCCGATGGGGCCAAGTGTCTTTTGATGGTATCGCCTGACGAGCCTGGGTTTTGGGGGATGTTTACCCAGAGCCCAGAATACCAAGACGGCGCAGCCGATCCGATGAACCGCTGGACCGAGGCAGCTTTGGCGCGGCTTGTCCCGCAGATCGCGGGGGCCTGTGCGTTTTTTCCGTTTGGGGGTCCGCCTTGGCAGCCATTTATTGATTGGGCCACGCGGTCAGGCCAAGCGCATCCTTCGCCTGTGGGGCTTATGGTGCATGCACGTGCGGGTTTGTTTATCTCGTATCGCGCGGCGATTGCTCTGCCCTACCCACTTGACCTTGCCGGGTCTGCGCGCCCTTGCGATGGGTGTTCGCAACCTTGCCTGACGGCCTGTCCTGTCGATGCCTTTGCAGGCGGCAGCTATGATGTGCCCAAGTGTAAGGCGCATTTGGAGACAGATGCGGGCCGCGTGTGTCGAAATGGCTGCCTTGTGCGCCGTGCCTGCCCTGTGGGACACTCCCTGCGCCTGCCCGAGCAATCGGCGTTTCATATGGAGGCCTTTCATCCCGATGTCGCTTAAGCTGATCCTGATCCGTCATTGTAAATCAAGCTGGGGCGCGTTTGATGCCGACGACCATGCGCGCGTGTTGAACGAGCGGGGGCGTGCGGCGGCGCCGTTGATTGGGGAATGGCTGTCGAAGGGTGGGCATGTGCCGGATGAGGTGATGTGCTCGGATGCCGCAAGAACGCAGGAGACGTGGCGCCGGATTGCGGGGGCGATGGTGATTGATGCGCCGATTAGCTTTTCGCGCGCGCTGTACCTTGCCCCGGACTTGGCGATGCTTGAGCACTTGCGCACGGCCACATCACCGACGGTCGCACTTGTTGGGCATAATCCGGGGATTGGGGAACTGGCGCTTGGCCTTGTGCGCAGCCACCCCGAGCACGACAGGTTTGCCGAGTATCCCACAGGGGCCACGACGGTGGTGACATTTGATGCCGCAAGCTGGGCTGATGTGGAGGAAGGGACCGGCGCGGTGGTGGATTTCACCGTACCGCGCGACCTTTAGACAGCAAGAAGGGCGAGGTTTCCCCCGCCCCTTTGCAGCATTGTTGAACCCGTTTAGTGGCCGAGGATCTGGCTTAGGAACAGTTGTGTCCGCTCGGATTGTGGGTTGTTAAAGAACTCTTCAGGCTCGTTTTGCTCAACGATTTGACCTTGGTCCATGAAGATCACGCGGTTGGCGACCTGGCGGGCAAAGCCCATCTCGTGGGTCACGCAGAGCATTGTCATGCCTTCTTCGGCAAGCTCGATCATTGTGTCGAGAACCTCTTTGATCATCTCGGGGTCAAGCGCGGATGTTGGTTCGTCAAAGAGCATGATCCGTGGCTTCATGCACAAGGACCGCGCAATCGCCACACGCTGTTGTTGGCCACCAGAGAGCATGCCGGGGTATTTGTTGGCCTGCTCGGGGATTTTGACCTTCTCGAGGAAGTGCATCGCGATTTCTTCGGCTTCTTTCTTGGGTGTTTTACGCACCCAGATCGGCGCAAGCGTGCAGTTCTCAAGGATCGTCAGATGCGGGAAGAGGTTGAAGTGCTGGAAGCACATGCCGACTTCGGAGCGGATCTTGTCGATGTTTTTGAGGTCCGAAGACAGCTCGGTGCCATCAACGATGATCTGCCCTTGCTGGTGCTCTTCGAGACGGTTGATACAGCGGATCAACGTGGATTTGCCGGAACCAGATGGCCCACAAATAACGATCCGCTCGCCGCGATACACCGTCAGGTCAATATCACGCAGCACGTGGAATGTGCCGTACCATTTATTCATATTGGCGATTTGGATCGCCACCTCATCGGACACTTGCATGGCGGCCCGGTTGATCTCGCGGTCTGTTGCGACGTCTGACATGTCAGGTCTCCTTAACGATGTTCACGCTGGAGTTTTTTCTCCAGGTAGAGTGAGTAGCGGCCCATGCTAAAGCAAAAGATGAAGAACACGACGCCGACAAAGAGGAACAATTCCCAATAGACGCCGTTCCAATCGGTGCTGGCGCGGATCGCGTTGGTGAAACCAATTGGATCGAGCAAGCCAATAAACAGAACGAGTGTCGTATCTTTGAACAGGCCGATGAACGAATTCACGATGCCGGGAATTGAAATTTTCAAAGCTTGCGGCAAGACGATGAGCCGCATGGATTTGGTATAGTCGAGACCCAACGCATCGCCCGCCTCGTACTGCCCTTTTGGCAGGGCGGCGAGGCCACCGCGCACAACCTCGGCGATATAGGCCGAGGAAAAGAGTGTTACCATGATGATAACGCGCAAGGTCAGGTCAAAGTTGGTGCCGGGTGGCAAAAAGTAGTTGAGCAAAAGCGATGCCGTCAGCAGCCAAACGATCAGTGGCACGCCTCGGATCACTTCGATGAAGATCACCGAGAACTTGCTGAGGATAAACAGATCAGATTGGCGACCTAAGGCCAACAAAATGCCCAGCGGCAAGGACAACACAATGCCCGCAACGCCGATAATGATGGCCAAGAAAAACCCGCCGATGTCGCTGCTTTTGATGCTTCTGATTTCGAGGGGGATGATCGATGAGAGTGTTTCGGCCAAGGGACCGAGGGCATAGAACCAGAACAAGATCGGGACGATGATTGCCCCGAGGCTCGCCAAAATTCCGTTAACGCCTTCGAGCATGCGGTATGCGACAAAGCCAAGAACGAAGCCCAATGCGATCAACAGTGGCAACCACAGCGAACCGCCCCAGATCAACCAAACGAGGACGAACGGCGACAATGCCGTCAGGATCAAGGTTTGGCGCGGGATGGATTGGAACAAGACGGGCATCACAGCCAAGAGGAAGATGATGAACGACAGGATTGGACGCCAGTAAAGCTCGGGTGGGTAAAACCCAAACATAAGCTGGTGCCAGCGATCTTTGATTACACCAAAGCAGGCACCGTCATGCCCGGTGAGGCCGCGTGCCGCCAAAATTTCGCGGCATTCGGACAACGATCCAGCATTCCAAACCGAATTGAGAAGCCACGGTAAAATCGCGCTGACGACCAAGTAGAGGACGTAGAGCGAGATGAACGTTAGAACAGCGTTCAACCAGCTTGAGAAGAGGTTCTCGCGCAGCCATTTGATCACGCCCGTCTCAGCGGTGGGTGGATCGGTTTCCGGCAGCATTGATTGGCGGACGTAGCTTGTGGAATGTGCATGAAGGTCGGACATATCAGCGCTCCTCCAATTTGGTTGAGGCGTTGTAGACGTTCATCGCGCCCGAAATTAGCAGCGACAGAACCAAGTAGAACAACGCCATAAGCAGCATTCCCTCAAGTTCGCGGCCCGTTTGGTTGATGGTGATACCACCCAGCGTGGCGCGCACGTCCATATAGCCCACCGCAATCGCCAGCGATGAGTTTTTCGTCAGGTTGAGGTATTGCGAGATCAGCGGCGGGATAATAACCCGCATCGCCTGTGGCAGGATGATCAGGTTCATCGTCCAGTTGGGACGCATGCCCAGAGCAAACGCCGCCTCGGACTGGCCTTTGCTGACGGCCATGATACCGGCGCGCACGATTTCGGCGATGAAAGCACCGGTATAAAGCGACAAGGCAAACCAGAGCGCGATCAGCGAGTTGCGCAGGTGCACACCTTCGGTGAAGTTAAAGCCCTTGAGGTAAGGTTGCACGATCGTGGCCCCAAGCGCGAAGAGCGCAATCGCGGTTGGGATAACGATCAATCCGAGGCGAATATACCAAGTGGTTGGGCGGATGCCCGTTGCCTGTTGTGTTACATCGGCACGTTTGGTCACGACGCGGGCCGCAAAAATCGACGCGCCAAGCACACCGGCCAGCACCAGCCAATCGGCCCAAGATGACGGAGGTGGGGGTACCTCGGTGCCATCGGCCACGGCCGCATCGACGGCCGCTTGATGTTCGGCGCCAGAAGCACCCAGAGAGTTTTCAAATCCTAACCGGGGGATATAGATGCCACGGTTGGTGACCGCGACGCTATCGCCCAGAGCCATGCTGGCGACAGGTTCATCACCGCGGAAGTCGCGAGGTTGCGGCATGCTTTCTGTCATCACCGCAAAGATCAGGATGATCCAAAGCAGCAAGGGCACGTTGCGGAAGCCTTCGACGTAGATCGCCATGAGATTGCTGACGACCCAGTTTTTCGACAAGCGGAGCACACCGGCAAACACACCAAGAATGGTGGCGGTGATACAGCCCAAGACAGCGACCAAGAGGGTATTGAGCATCCCCACAATCGCCGCGCGCAGGTGCGTGCTTTGGCTGTTGTAGTCGATCAAACGTTGGTTGATGTCGTAGCCCGCTTGGTTGTTGAGGAACCCAAAGCGGAAATCTTTACCCAAAGCTTCGAGGTTCTGGATCGTGTTGTTCAGCAGCCAGGCAAAGCCAAGCGCGATCAGGATCGCAGCGATGACTTGGATTGTCATCGACCTGTAGCGGGTATCATAAATAAGTTGGCTTAGCCGAAAGCTTTGCTTTGGCGGCTCTGTCATGGACGACATAGTGACTCTCCCGTGGGGCGCGTGATCCCGGTACCATGCCGATTTGTTCGACTATGTCCGTATGCGGATTTTGCGTGATCGTCGTGGGGCAATGGTAAAATCCAGAGCCCTAAGTGAAGAGGGCGCGGTTGACGCCGCGCCCTCTTGGTATTGGATTTAGCGGAAAGGTGGCGAGTAGAGAAGGCCGCCGTCTGTCCACTGAGCGTTCAGGCCACGGGCCAGACCGATTGGTGTGTTCTCACCAATGTTGTCTTCGAACAGCTCGCCGTAGTTGCCGCCAACGCCGATCGCGCGCGCAGCCCAGTCGGCGTCGAGGCCGATGTAGGAGCCCAGCTCGCCTTCGGTGCCCAAGAGACGGTTGATCTCAGGGTTGTCGCCAGCAGCGCCAGCCAATTCACCAACGTTTGCAGATGTCACACCCAGCTCTTCAGCCGAGATCAGTGCGTTGAGTGTCCAGCGAACAATGTCGCCCCACTCGTTGTCACCGTGACGGACCAGCGGGCCGAGTGGCTCTTTGGAGATGATCTCAGGCAACAGAACGTGGTCGCCTGGGTTCTCGAAAGTCGCACGTGTCGCGGCAAGGCCGGAGGCGTCTGTTGTGTAGACGTCACAGGCACCAGCGAGGTACTGCTGCTGAGCTTCAGCGTTGGTTTCGATTGGCACAGGCTCGTATGAGATGTTGTTGGTGCGGAAGAAGTCAGCAAGGTTCAGCTCGGTTGTTGTACCGGTCTGAATGCAGACAGTCGCGCCATCAAGCTCTTTGGCGGACGAAACGCCCAGCTCGCTTGGGATCATGAAGCCTTGGCCGTCGTAGTAGTTGACGCCAACAAATTCAAACGCGAGGTCGGTGTCGCGGGAGAATGTCCATGTTGTGTTACGCGCCAGCATGTCGATCTCGCCGGAAGCGAGCGCTGTGAAGCGTGTTTGACCAGTTGTTGGCACGAAGTTTACAGCGTTGGAGTCGCCGAGAACCGCGGCAGCAACTGCGCGGCAAACGCCAACGTCAAAGCCCGTCCATACGCCATTGGCGTCGGGAGCTGCGAAGCCAACCAGACCAGTTGTTACACCACAGTTCAACGAACCACGGTCCGTCACGTCACCAAGCGTATCCGCATGGGCCGTACCGGCAACCAGACCAGCAACGGTCATAGCACCGAGAATAACGGTATTTTTCATGTGTACCTCTTCCTGAGTTTTGCCCCACATGTTCGGGGGCGATAGATTGGGAGCGTGTTGACCACGTCCCTATGGATTGAGAGACGCGCCAAGCACGTCCATGACCTCAGATTGAGCGGAATCGTGCTGTGAGGTCAAGGGTTTCCAAGCTGCAAATCCAGTAACATGACGTTGCGAATTTTCTGGCTGGGCTATGATTTGTGCGAGATCGCCGAATTCTATGGTTTTTTAAGCTGATTGAGGAGGTTAGCTGCGCCCTCAAAGGCGGTTTGTTTTATTGCGGCGGCAGCGTCCGCTTCTTCGTCGTTGCCCCATTGTTCTTGTTGAAACACCTCATCGAGCCGCGAAAGCGACCAAGCGGAGGTGGCGGAGACGTGATTCTTATCCACAGCGAAGGCAAGGACGAGGCTTCCGGAAAGGCTGACCAATTCATGAAATGCGGACAAGGAAAACGCATCAAACGACGACAAACGCGTGCGGAAATTTTCGAGGGATTGCGGCGGTTGGGGGACGGGCATAATGCCCGCAATTGTTTGCAAAGGGGCGTTGAGTGTAGCAGCGCTCCACGCAAGAAGCGGGTCCCATTTCGCGGCTTGTCTTTGGACCAATTCGGAGGGCCCTTCGGCCCGGTAGCAGAGCAAATCGCTGGCTCCGTATTCGACAAGATGGGCGACCACCTGCGGCAAACGCAAGCTGACCTTATCAATTGCGACGTTGGCGGTGCGGGTGGCGGGCATTGTGCCGGGGTTCACTTCGTCGGTTTGGTCACGCCATTCTTGGGCGATGACCTCGGCAAACCCGTGTGTTGGGACCAGCAATGGCGCCTTGGCGGGTGTGCGGACGGGGCGACCATCAAGGTGAATGGCAAAGCCGTCATCTTGGGCCTCAACACTGACGGTTTCCCAAAACCGTTTGGCTTTCCACTCGCTCATGCGCCCTGCCCTTTGTTCAAAAGTTGCTGCAATTGATCTGCGGTATCGACCAAAACATCGGCGTCAAGGTCGCAGGCCGCGTGGTACCCCCAAGTGACACCCACCGCACGCACGCCCGCAGATTTGGCCATTTGCATATCAAATGTGGTGTCACCGATCATCGTGGTTTGCCCCGCCTCGACGCCGCAATCGCGCATGGCGGCGTAGATCATCGAGGGATTGGGTTTGGAGGGGTGGTTGTCGGCCACCTGTGTGCTTAGGAAAACGCCCTCAAGATCATGTTTGCCGATCAGGCGATCAAGCCCCCGCCGGGATTTGCCTGTGGCCACCGCCAGAAGCGTGTGATCCTGCGTGCGCAGCCCCTCGATCACATCGCGCAGACCGGGATAAAAGGCGGCCTCTTGGGCGCCGGGTGCCGTGCGCAGGGTGCGGTAAGCTTCGCGATATTGGTTGCACAATTGGGTGTTGGTGCCGCCGTCTATGCCAAGGTGCAGTTTGGCGAAACCTTCGGGCAATGACAGGCCAACGATAGAGAGCAACGCGGTGCGTTCGGGTGTCGGCATGCCGACGCTCTTGTGGGCAAGGTCCATGGCCGCGACGATCTCGGATTGGCTGTCGACGAGGGTGCCGTCGACGTCGAATATGATCAGGCGCAGGTCAGGCATCGGGTCGCATCAATCGGGCATGTTGAATGGATCAATCGGCGCATGGGTGACATCCCAGCCGAGGTAGTCCCATGTCCGTTGCATGTGCTCGGGCAGAGGTGCTGTGAACACCATCTGCGCCTTGCTAACGGGGTGTTCGATCATCAAGGTGCGTGCGTGGAGGTGGAGCTTGCGACTGAGGTCGCCGCCCATGCTGGCGCCCCATCCATCGCCCAGATTTTCCTGACCTGAACCACCATATTTACCATCGCCAAAGATCGGATGCCCGATCTCGGCCATATGTGCGCGAAGCTGGTGCGTGCGACCAGTGATCGGCACCAAAGCCATCCACGCGCCCCGGCGGCCCAAGACGGTGAGCGTCGCGAAATCGGTGGTGGCGCGTTTGGCGCCCTCGGTGCTGTTGATGTCGTTGGGGTGGATACAGCGCATTTTCTCGTTCTCGCCGCCCTTACCGTGGCCACCCGATTTAACCAGCCCGTATTTGATTGTGCCGGAACGCGGATTGGGCACACCAGCGGCAGCGGCCCAATAAATTTTGCGGGTGGCATGGTGTTTGAGATTTTCCGTCAAGGCGCGGGCCATCATGCGGGTGCGGGCCAGCAGGAGAATGCCGGAGGTGTCTTTATCAAGCCGGTGCACAAGGCGCGGCTTATCCTCGGCCTCAAATTGCAAAGCCTCGGAGAGACCATCGACATGGCGCGAGACATTGGTGCCGCCTTGTGTGGGGAGACCGGGGGGTTTGTTGATCGCGATGATGTGCTCGTCGCGGTAAATCACGCAGGATTTGATCATCGCCTCGTCTTCGGCCGTGATCGGGCGATTGACGGCACCGCCCTGAACCTCGCCGGGGTTGGGCAGTGGCGGGATGCGGACGGTTTGCCCAACTTCGACGCGGGTATTGGATTTCACCCGACCCTTGTCGACGCGAATTTCACCTTTGCGGCAGAGTTTTTCGATCCGCCCCTGCGACAGATGCGGGAACAAGCGCCGTAGGTAGCGGTCGAGCCTTTGATCGCCCTCATCAGCCCCAACCACGCGGGTTTGAACACCACTCATGCCAAAATACTCCGCATTAATATTACGCCAAAGATCAGGGCGGCGATCGAGACCACGACCGAGAGGCCGACATAAAGCCCCGCCTGTGCCACCTCGCCCCGTTCGAACAATGTATAGGCTTCGAGCGAAAAGGCCGAGAAGGTGGTGAAGCCACCGAGGACGCCCGTCATTAAGAACGGATTCAGGTGCGTCAGGCTTTTTTGCCCCAGATAGACCACGAGCGCGCCCATGAGGAACGAGCCGAGGATGTTGACCGACAAGACGCCCACCGGAAAGCCCGGACCAGTGAGGCGCACGGCAAGAATGCCCACGCCAAAACGGGCGACGGCACCAATGGCGCCCCCAAGGGCCACGGAAAGAGCGGTGAACAACATGAGGCGGTATGTCTGCGCAGGGGCGGCTTTTGTCAACAAGCGCTTAGGTTTTGTCACGCTTGGCACGTAGGCCTGCGAAAAACTCGACGCGTTTTTTGAGGTCGCGTTCAAAGCCACGATCAACGGGGGCGTAATACGTGCCGCGGTCCATGCCATCGGGGAAGTAATTTTGCCCCGAGAACCCATCTTCGGCGTCGTGGTCGTAGGCATAGCCCGCGCCGTAGCCGTGGTCTTTCATCAATGAGGTCGCGGCATTGAGGATGTGTTTGGGCGGCGGCTCCGAACCTGTGGCCTTGGCGGCATTGCGCGCGGCTTTGTAGGCGACGTAAGCCGCGTTAGATTTAGGGGCGAGCGCCAGATAGGTGACGGCCCCCGCCAAGGCCAATTCGCCTTCGGGACTGCCAAGACGCTCGTAGGTTTCCCATGCTTGCAGACAATGCGCTTGGGCTTGGGGGTCGGCCAAACCGATGTCTTCGACGGCCATACGTGTGAGGCGGCGGGCGAGAAAACGCGGATCTTCGCCGCCTTCGAGCATGCGCGCGAACCAATAGAGCGCGGCGTCAGGGTCAGAACCGCGCACGGATTTGTGCAGTGCAGAGATGAGGTTGTAATGTTCGTCGCCGGATTTGTCATATTTCGCGGCGCGTTTCATCAAACGGGTTGTGAGGGCGTCGGTGTTGAGCGGATCCTGTGCTTTCCACGCGGCGGCTTGTTCGATCAGGTTGAGCAATGCGCGGCCATCGCCGTCGGCCATCTCGATCAAGGCGCGGCGGGCATCGGTTGTGAGCGGGAGAGTTTGATCAAGTTCGGCCTCGGCGCGGGCCATGAGGTTTTCGAGGTCGGCGGTGCCGAGCCGTTCGAGTACGAGGACTTGGGAGCGGCTCAGGACCGCGGCGTTCAATTCAAATGACGGATTTTCGGTTGTTGCACCCACCAAAAGGATGGTGCCGTCTTCCATGTAA
>JALZWD010000139.1 GCA_023300365.1 Flavimaricola sp.
AAACGACATCGCAATCCGGTGATCAAGGCGGCTCTCGACGGTCACGCCGCCCGGCACATCGCCCATACCCCGCCCGGTAACGGTCCACCAATCAGGGCCCTCATCCACGGTCACACCCGCGGCACGCAGCCCCTTGGCCATCGCGTCAATCCGGTCGCTTTCCTTCACCCGCAGCTCTTTAACACCGCGCATCACGGTCTGCCCTGTGGCAAACGCCGCCACCACCGACAGCACCGGATATTCATCAATCATGCTCGCCGCACGCGCGGGTGGCACCTCAATCCCCTTCATATCAGGCGAATACTGCGCCCGCAGATCGGCCACCGGCTCACCACCCTCTTCGCGCATGTTCTCATAAGTCAGGTTCGCACCCATCTCTTGCAGCGTGGTAAAAAGCCCCGCTCGCGTGGGGTTCAACCCGATATTGGGCACCACAACATCCGACCCTTCGGTAATCAGCGCCGCACAAACAGGAAACGCCGCCGACGACGGATCACGCGGCACGACGATCTCTTGCGCCACCAACTCCGGCTGCCCCCGCAACGTTATCACACGGCCCTCGTCGGTATCCTCAACCGTGATATCCGCACCAAACCCCGCAAACATCCGCTCGGTATGATCCCGCGTGGCTTCCTTCTCGATCACCACCGTCTCCCCCGGCGCATTCAGCCCGGCAAACAACACCGCCGACTTCACCTGCGCAGACGGCACAGGCACCACATACCGCACCGGCACAGGCTCCACGGCCCCCGTCAACGTCATCGGCAAACGCCCCTCTGAGCGGCCCACCGTCTGGCACCCAAACAACGCCAGCGGATCGGTCACGCGGCCCATCGGACGGCCATTAAGCGAGGCATCTCCAGTAAACGTCGCGACAATCGGCGATGTCGCCATCGCCCCCATAATCAAACGCACACCCGTGCCCGAATTGCCGCAATCGATCACGCCCTCAGGCTCGGCAAATCCACCAACACCCACGCCGTGCACCGACCATTTGCCGCCACCATGATCCGTCACCTCCGCACCAAAGGCCCGCATGGCCCGCGCGGTATCCAGAACATCATCGCCCTCAAGCAATCCCTCAATCCGCGTCTCGCCAACAGACAAGGCACCCAAAATCAACGACCTATGCGAAATCGACTTATCGCCCGGCACCTCGGCTGTGCCCCGCAAATCCCGCGTCTTGCGCGATGTCATCGGAATTGGATTGCCATGGCCCGACATATAATGCCCCTTATCTCATCGTCCCGAACGCGGTGATAAACCAGCGCCCCGGCATGGTCCATCGGCAAAACCTCGGCCGCCCCTCTAAACCGGCGCGCGATACGTCAGATAATGCGGCACACGCCCCTCCCGCAGGGCCTTTTGCTCGTAACGCGTTGAAATCCAATCATCCCAAGCGGTAAAATCCGGCCCGGACACCAATTCAAACCCGGCCCGTGGCACCTCTTGGGTGGTCTGACGCACGTAATCCTCAATATCCGTCGCCACCCGAAACTCGGCCCCCGGCGCCAATACATGCACCAACAACTCAAGGTATTCTGGCGTCACAAACCGCCGCCTGTGGTGACGCGCTTTGGGCCACGGATCGGGATAATTCAAAAACGCCTTGGCAATCGATCCTTTGGGCAAAACATCCATCAAATACCGCACATCACCGGGATGGATGGCAAGGTTTGTCACACCCGCCTCTTCGATCTTACCCAAAAGCATCGCAACGCCATTCACATATGGCTCGGCCCCAAGCAACGCCACATCAGGATAGGTTTTCGCCATATGCACCAGATGCTCGCCACCACCAAACCCGATCTCAAGCCAAACCGGCTTGCCACCAAAACGCGCCGCCAGATCAAGCGGGGTCGCATCGGGATTTACATCGCGCCCCACCGGCCCCGGCGACAGGGCATCAAGATCGCTCTCAAGGCGCTCTACTTGCGCCTTATTAAGGGTCTTGCCGTGTATCCGGCCATAAAAATTTCGCCACGGACGGCCACTTGGATGGGTCTGATCTGTCATGGTGACGTGACCTAGCAAAAGGGCCAAGACGTCACAACTCCATACTAGGTTAGGGCTCCGGCCTTTGCTCCAAGGCCAAAGGGCGCGCAACCACCCCAACGGCCACTTCAGGCCACTGCAAAACCCCGCAAACCCCAAATTGGACAAATCATTTGACCAATTCGTGCGCAAACGCTAGATGTTTCCATGGCGCTATTCATCGGGAGATTACATATGGCACAGGATACAACAAGCGACCTTACCATCGACGCCGGTTTTAAATCGTTCATCGAAACCGAGGTTCTACAAGGTCTCTCCGTTTCTGCGGACACGCTTTGGCAAGGCCTCGCCAAAATCGTCACCGAATTCGCCCCACGCAACCGCGCCATGCTGGCCAAGCGCGACGCGCTCCAATCCCAAATCGACGCCTATTTTGACGGCGGCGGCAGCACCGATCCCGCCGCCCAAGAGACCTTCTTACGCGAGATCGGCTACCTCGCCCCCGAAGGCCCCGCGTTTTCGATCGAAACCGCAAACGTTGATCCCGAAATCGCCACCATATGCGGCCCGCAATTGGTGGTGCCGATCACCAACGCCCGCTTTGCCTTGAATGCCTGCAACGCCCGCTGGGGCAGCTTGTACGACGCGCTTTATGGCACCGATGCGATGGGCGATCTGCCAACGGGCAAAGGATACGACGAGGCCCGCGGCGCACGTGTGATCGCATGGGCCAAGGCCCACCTCGATCAGGTCACGCCACTCGCCAAAGGCTCTTGGGCCGATGCCACATCTTTGTCCGTCGACGGTGGCGCGCTCCAAGTTGGCGACACGACCCTCGCAGACGCCTCCCATTTCGCGGGCCACGCCGACGGGTCGATCTTCTTGCGCGTCAATGGCCTGTTGATCGACATCCGCATCGACGCCAGCACCCCCATCGGCGCCGCCGACCCCGCCGGTATCTCTGACATTTGGTTTGAATCGGCCATGTCCACGATCATGGACTGCGAAGACAGCGTCGCCGCCGTCGATGCCGAGGACAAGACCCTCGCCTACCGCAACTGGCTTGGCCTGATGCGCGGAGATCTTTCCGAGACATTCGCCAAAGGCGGCCAAGACGTCACCCGGCGGATGAACCCCGACGTCACCTACACCGCGCCTGACGGCAGCACCGTCACCTCCAAGGGCCGCGCCCTCATGCTGGTGCGCAACGTCGGCCACCTGATGACCAACCCCACGATCCACGGCGCGGATGGCGCCGAGATCGGCGAAGGCATCATGGACGCGGTGTTCACCACCCTAATCGCCATGCACGACCTTGCGCGTGACGGCGGCAACTCCACCCATGGCTCGGTCTATGTGGTAAAGCCCAAGATGCACGGCCCCGAAGAAGTGGCCCTATCCGACGATCTGTTTTCCGCCGTCGAGGCGATGCTTGGCCTGCCGCAATATACCGTCAAACTTGGCATCATGGACGAAGAGCGCCGCACCTCCGCCAACTTAGGCGAATGTATCCGCGCCGCCAAAAA
>JALZWD010000140.1 GCA_023300365.1 Flavimaricola sp.
TACCCCAAGCCCTTTATCCCAGCACCTATTGCGTCCACTGCTCCAGTCGCCGTAAAAAATCTTTCATCGTAAAGCGGCTATCAGTTTGTCCGCCAGACGCGCGTACGACTTCAGCCGTCTGCATGCGTTCATTCATGATAATTGCGAATTCATCATGAATATCTGGTCGATTAAGCAGCAGGCGCCGCAGGCATTCAATATCGATAGAAACGAGTGTAACGTTCGTAGACGCCTTGAATGTTAAAAATGAGGGCGTCTCCATAAGCACCGACGTTAGCCCGAAATAGTCTCCCGCCCGCAGCTGATCAACGACTCGCGTCTCGCCAGCTTGACCCCTCACACTCGTTTCAACGATGCCGTGGACGATGACGTCGATTGTCTTGGCTGTATCGCCTTCTGCAACGATCGTCGTACCCACCTCAACAGTCTCGCGACTGCTTTGCTCAACAATAGCATCAAGTTCTTCATCCGAAAGCGACTTTGAGATATCAAGCATCTTAAGAACAAGTTTGGTCGTTGGAGGTTCAACTTGCATCATATCAGCACGCCGGGTGTGAAGCTCGTGGATGCCCGGGGACACCTGCGCACCAATATTCTTTAGAGCATAGTGAATTTCCTGAAAAAGCTGCTCGCGTCCAGCAAACATTGAAACGTAATTTGGGAAGTGCACCCAGATCATATATCGGTAGGGCACAGTGGTTGCATCAATAAGGCGAACCAACGGCAATGGATCTTTCATAACCCTGTTACACTTCAACGCAGCCTCAAGCAAAATAGCTTGCGCTAGACGTGGGTCTACTTCTGCCGGGACGCTGACTTCATACCAGGGGGCATAAAGATGGTCGAAGCCGTGAAGGTTTACGAAACCTTGTTTGGCCAGTTCACTATTGGGGACAACCAAAGTTGAATTGTCCCATGCAAGCAACCGCGTGGCGCGCCAGTTAATATCAATGACCTTGCCCTCAGACCCATCTGCCAAGCGGATCCGCTCACCCAGTTTAAAGGGGTGTTCAATGCTTAGGGCAATCCCTGAGAACAGATCCCCCAAGGTTTGCTGCATGGCGAATGCCAGCAATGCCGCAACGGCCCCGGTTGAAATATACAAGCCAGTGATCGAATAGCCCTTAACGTATATGAACGACGCCAAGCCAACGAACAGGAACCCACCAAACAGCAAACCGCGCTGAAGTCGCGGCAAATAGGTTTCGGAATCTTCCGCACGGTTCGAGAGAAAAAACAACTCAAGCAAGCGCGCAAGGCACCATGCGATGGCCAGAAACAACCCAAACATGGTGGCATCAGCAAGATAGCGACTGAATTCTTCGATTCCATTCAGCCTAAGGAATTTCTGACCAAGGCTTCCGACAAGCAACAGCATGGCGGGGACAGCTATCAGCTCGAACAACGCAATTTTGATCGGATATTTTTGAATGAGACCTCTTAGAAAAGTGGTGCGTTTCGCAAACAACAACACACTCAATAGCACTAAGACGACCAGTGCCACCCAAGGGGAGTTTTCGACGAAAAGATCAAATATATTCAGGGCTCTCATCGGCCAACGCCAATCAGAAATGTGATGCCAAGTCCAACCAAACTGTGCGCTTTCGTGTGATTATTCTGTTGTGATGCCGTCGGTCCGTAGTGCCTAAGTCAACACCGCATATCATGATCAAAATTTTAGTGGCTCGCAAGGTGCCACCACGTTAGCGAAAATCAACTTCGATTGCCTTAACCCACGCGTCCAATTCTCGTGGTCTCCACCAAGAAACCGCTCACGGAACTTCAATGAAAAAGCGTAAACGGTTCTCGGTGCAAACAAACAATCACAAGCGGCCCATCAGACAACCTATGCTAAAAAACCCTACTATTGTGGCCACAACACCGTTTCTGGGTGGAACTGCGACCACGCAAACCAAAACGCTTGATGGCTTCCCAAGTCAGACCCATCAACATCCACAGCTCTGATGCCACCTGCCTCAAGCTTGAGACGCACGTTCTCAATCGCGATCTCATCGCCACGGCTTAGCGCAACAAATGCAGCACTCCTTTGAAACGCAACTGGTTGGCCCGAGGCGGTCACAACGCCGATAATATCCTCATGCACCGACAGGCGTGGATCGACATCACCCACCGGAAAAATCGGTCCATTGGCGTCCCGGCCATTGCGAAAATCGGGGTCGCGACCAAGCGCATAACGCTCAAGCAAAACTGTCGTTTCAGGATGCGCTGCTTTCCATGTTCCCCAATCGGTCGTGATGACCGTCGCCTGGCTTAACTGCACGTTTTGTTCGGCCAATGGTCCGGTGACCGCATGGCCCAAAAATGTATCGAAAACCGAATAAGTGGTCAGATCATACATCACCTTGTTCGACCGGTTCAGCAACCCTGACGTCCGCAGTATCGGCCGCTCAATACCCTGAGGCAGATCATCGGTAAAAAACGCCTGCGCCGCACCACACAAAGTGCAATATGGAATGCCAAGATCACGCCCCCCTAGGGTGTCGTTTACCATCTCGCGCACTTCCATAATTTGGCGTGGATACGCACGATATTCGCCGTTTACCTCAATGCCAAAAACGATATCGTCGTCGTCAAGCCACGTTGCCTCTTCGGCGCTGCTCACTTCGGGGTTATCGGCGGCAGGGATACAGTTACATATCGCATCGGCCTCGCCAAACGGGCGATCATCGATCAGCACCCCGCCCCATGAAACAA
>JALZWD010000141.1 GCA_023300365.1 Flavimaricola sp.
AAAAGCTGCGGCCGATGCTTTGGCCGTCGGTGAGATGATGTTGCGAGACGCGGTTTTGGCCGAACGTGAGGCCGAGCGGCTTGCTGGCGAGGCGCGCGAGGCGCGTGCCCGGTCGGAAGCCCGGTCGGAGGCCTCGCGAGATGCAGTTGCCACAGCATCGGATCGAATTGAAGAGGCGCTGGAAGTCACGCCGCAAGCTCTTCTTGAAACGCTGGATGCCGACCCCGATCAAATGCCGCCAAGCGCCGAGATCGAGACCCGGGTTGCCACCCTACGTCGGCAGCGCGATGGACTTGGGGCCGTCAATTTGCGCGCCGAAGAGGATGCCGCAGAGGTGCAAACCGAACATGATACTTTGGTGCAAGAAAAGGCCGACTTAGAGGCGGCAATTGCCGCGTTGCGTACTGGTATCAACAGCCTGAACAAAGAGGGACGCGAACGTCTTTTGACGGCGTTTGAGCAAGTGAATGAGAACTTTGGTACGCTGTTTACACACCTGTTTGGTGGCGGTGAGGCGCGGCTCGAGCTGGTTGAGAGTGACGACCCGCTTGAGGCGGGTCTTGAGATTATGTGCCAACCGCCGGGTAAGAAGTTGAGCAATTTGAGCCTTCTTTCAGGGGGGGAGCAGACGTTGACGGCAATGGCATTGATTTTCGCCGTCTTTATTGCGAACCCGGCGCCGATTTGTGTGTTGGATGAGGTCGATGCGCCGCTTGATGATGCAAACGTTACGCGCTTTTGTGATCTGCTAGATGAGATGACCCGGCGTACTGAAACGCGCTTTCTCATTATTACGCATCATGCGGTGACAATGGCACGGATGGACCGCTTATTTGGAGTAACGATGGGCGAGCAAGGCGTGTCACAACTTGTCTCGGTAGACCTTAAAAAAGCTGAGGCGATGGTGGCCTAGGCCTTGACTGTGGGCGCCTAGACCCCAACTGTCCTAACAAGATGGTAGAAACGCACACAACATTGTCCGGTCAATGGCAGGGTCGGTTTGAATATGATCAGGGCGGAAAGCCTTCCCCTTTTGAGGTGGAATTTTCCGAAGATGGCGCGGACCTGCAAGGCCAAATGATCGAACCAAACAGCTTTCGCCGGGATATGGGTGGAGAATTGACAGCGCATCTTAAGGGAAGTCGTAGCGGGCATCATGTGTCGTTTGTTAAGCGTTATATTGGGTTCGATCAGGGCGATTTGTTGACCTATGATGGAACAGTAAACTTGGCTCTGACCCGGATGGAAGGGCGTTGGCGATTTCCGTCGCAGCCCAAATGGGGCGGGCGATTTGTTATGTTTCGCAAGCCACTGTCGCGTGCAACAGCGGCGCAAAAGCGTGCGGCTACGGTCGAAGTATAGCGGTTAGACAGCTAAAGTTGGTCGAGCAACGCACGCGTTGGCCAAGCATCCGCCGGAAATCCCAAACGTAGTTGTTCGGCCTGAACCGCGGCGCGCGTTCCAGCGCCCAAAATCCCGTCGATGCCGCCGACATCATGCCCACGCGCCGCCAACCGCCGTTGGAGCTCTTGCATTTGCTCATTGCTGAGCGCGGGATCAGGAGCGTTGGCGTTATAGGCAGGAGAGCCTGCAATGCGTGTGGCGAAATAGGCGGCCGTTGTGACGTAAGTGAGGCTTTGGTTCCATTCGAGATAGACGTGGAAATTTGGATAGGCCAAGAACGCCGGTCCATTGCGCCCCATGGGCAACAACAAAGAGGCCGGCAATCCCGTGACTAGCGCGCCGCTTCGGCGTTGGACTCCGTCTGCCGCCCAATCTTCAACCGGGCGTGTTGTCGCAAGCCCTGATTGCGACCAATCAAGTGCATCGGGGACCACAACTTCTTGTAGCCAAGGCTGCCCTGCAGTCCAACCGAAGGATTGCAACATCGCGCCGCCTGACATCAGGGCGTCTGCCGGACTGGTCTTGAGGGTCACGCGGCCGTCGCCGTCACCATCGACGCCGTTTTCGATGATGTCGCCCGGCAGCATTTGCACCATGCCAACTTCGCCGGCCCATGCGCCAGTTGTGCGGCGGGGGTCAAAGTCGCCCCTAGAAAACAACTCCATTGCGGCAATGATTTGAGGCCGGAACAATTCAGGCCGTCGGCAGTCATGAGCAAGGGTAAAAAGGGCGTTTGCGGTGTTAAAGTCTCCCTGCACGGCACCAAAATCTGTTTCAAAGGCCCAAAATGCCAACAAAACCTCAGCGGGGATGCCATAGTTGGCTTCTACGGTTGCAAAAATGTTTGCGTGATGGTCTCGATTTTGGCGGGCGCGGGTCAAACGGTCGTTTGAAATTAAACGGCGCGAGAAATCGATGAAGTCGCGCTGAAACACGCCTTGTCGTCTGTCGGCACGCAGAACGCTTTCGTCAATTTGCAGTCCACTAAGGAAATTTTCCGCGGTATCTCGATTGATCCCACGGTCGATCGCCTCGGTGAGCAGACCGGCTTTGAAATCTGGTATGTTCGCGCCACAGGTTTGCCCTAGGACCGGCGAGGCAAAGGCAATAAGGCAAGCAGTCAATGTTCGGATCATCGGAAACCTTTGGATTATTTGTGCGGTAGCTTGGCCTAGACAATAGCGAGTAGCAATAACAACCCTAGACCCAAAAACCAAACCCGCCAGAGCACTTGGATAGCACTATCAATGTCGTCTGGAGTGACGGTATGTCTTCCGCGACGGTTCACGTAGGGGAAATCAATCATTTGTCCGTCATAGCTGCGTGGTCCGGCAAGAGCGACGCCCACGGCAGGTGCCATAGCGGCCTCAGGCCATCCAGCGTTTGGAGAGCGGTGCAGCTTTGCATCAGCGATTAGGGGGGCAATAGCGCCACGCCTTGGCGTTAAAATCCAAATCATTGATGCGGTGAGGCGCGCTGGGATGAGGTTCAACAGATCGTCAAACCGGGCTGCAGCCCAGCCGAATTTAGCGTGACGCGGCGTGCGGTAGCCGATCATGCTATCGGCCGTGTTGGTGATTTTGTACAAAAGCAACCCCGGCAAACCGGCCACCAAAAACCAAAAGGCGGGTGCAATCACCCCGTCGGACATATTCTCGGCAGCACTCTCTATGGCGGAACGCGACACCGCGCTGTCGTCCATGTGGCTTGTATCTCGGCTCACGATATTGGCTACCGCCCGTCTGCCATCACCCAAGGACAGTCGCAGGCCGTCGCCAACGGCGCGAATGTGGTCTGACAAAGAGCGCTGGGCCAGTAGTATTGCAGCGACGAAGACCTCAACTATTTGTCCGGGAATGCGGCTTAGCAATAGGCCCAGACTAATGGCGACAAGACCAAGCGAAATCATCACCAAGACGCCGCGTAGCTTTCGGTCACCACCACGGTTGAACCGGGTATCAAGCCAGCCAATTGCGCGGCCCATGAGAACCGCCGGATGAGGCACACGATCCCACAGCCACCGCGGCTCACCGATAAGCGCATCCAAAATGAGGGCACATATTAAAGCAATTGCCATCAAAGGGATTGGCCGATTTCGTTCAGTGCCGCTTTGACGCGGGGCCAATGATCCGCATGCGGCAGCCCCAAACGCAACCACGTTTTGGAATACGGAAAGATACGGCTCCAGATGTGATGCTTGGCCAAGGCGTCCTGCCACATGGCCGCATCAGCGACATCATAGGTGCGAAACAGATCGGTGCCACAGACAGCCTGCGCACCCGCCTCCAGCATCGCCTGATCCAACAGTTTTGCGCTTTGAGCAAGACTGAGGCGGGTTTGAACCGCCCAAGCTATGTCGGTCAATGCCTTTGTGCCAATATCGAGAGCAGGGCCCGCCACGGCCCAAGGCCCAAGGTGATCGGACAGCTTGCCCAAAGTGGCGGGGTGTCCAATCGCAAACCCGAGACGTAGCCCGGCGAGCCCCCAAAATTTGCCAAAGCTTTTGAGAACAATTGTGCCGGGCCGTGCCGTCAAGGCGACAAGGCTTGCCTCAGGGCAGGTGTCGCAAAAGCTCTCATCAAGAATTGTTATTGTTCCGGTCTCTGGGGCGGGTGTTGCCGACAGTCGACCATCGGGATTATTTGGGTGAACGTCGACCCTTACCTTAGCGTTCGTGTCTTCGGTCACGTCCCAGCCATGCAAGTCGAATGCCGCGGCATGCTCGTTGTACGTTGGTTGGAGAATACAGACGCGCTGGGCCGGCCAAAGCGTCGGTAGACGGGAAATGATGGCCGAACATCCGGGTGCCGATATCACAGCCGCGCTTTCGGGCACATTCCAAAACGTTCGCGCGGCACGGATCATACCATCTATGGCATTGCGGTCGGGCAGGGCGGTCCATGCTCTTGCGTTCAAGTGCCCAATTGGAAAGGGATGCGGATTGATCCCAGTGGACAAATCAATCCACCCGTCATGCTTTCCGCCATAGCGCTCGACAGCGGCATCCAAACCGCCTCCATGATCGCGCACCTTTTTCATTCCGTGTCGGGCAGGGGCGGGTGCCGAGTTATGAAATGACCTTTGACTGCCACAGGCCACGTCTTGTAGGGGACTTGGCCCGTCTCGCTTTGTGAGTGCAATGTGGCCCAATCAACTATGCCTTTTGCGCTGTCTTGGTCCGGTTCAAAATTGCCCAATGTATAGTTTAGTTTTCCATTTGATTGGACAGTCACGTTGCACCCATGTGTACACCCCATCAAGCATGAGACACGCCGGGTCCTTAGGTTTGGAACGCCTTTGGCGGCAGTCTCAATAAGATCGGCCAAGACTTCGCCGTCTGGTAAATCAGCCCCGCTTTCGGCCCATCCTTCGCGCTTGCAAGTGTCGCATATCGTAATCCAAGTGTTCATTGTGGGCCTCGTCATTTTGATCGCTGCATCTCAAGCGGAAATTCGCTTCTTTCACAAGTGTTACCTGATATTGTAAGGTTTGTTTCCAAATCTAACCAAATGTTAACCTCGCATTAACTTACAATTTTTGATTTTAGTG
>JALZWD010000142.1 GCA_023300365.1 Flavimaricola sp.
TTTGATCATGCAGCGGGTGACCAGTTGGATCAGATCGTCGTAAGACAACCATGATCCCAAGGCCCGAGGGTTATTCACTTGAGCACAAGACAAGATGCGCATGTGCACACTCTCCATCCCGCGCTTTTCCCAATACATTTCCGCCAAATCCTCAGTAAAGGCTTTGGCCAAGCCATAGAATGTATCGGGCCGGTGACGGGCATTGAGATCGATGCCCTCGTTGGCGCGGTACATGCCCACACCGTGCACGGAGGAGGCATAAACAATGCGGCGCACGCCGGCGTGATGCGCGCTTTCCCACAAGTTATAGGCCGAGATGTAGTTTGAGCCGAGGATGTCTTCAAAGGGGCCTTCATCGGCGCGGGACGCGAAATGCACGGCCATCTCGACGCCCTCGACCAATGGTTTGACCTGCTCCATTTGGCTCATGTCAGCGGTGATCCAAGTTTCGTTTGGCAACAGCGCGCTGGTGGCGGGGTTGATATCGGTTGAGACCAAGGTCTTGCACAGTTTGGAGAGCGGTTCGCGCAGGACGGTGCCCAAGGCACCAGCCGCACCCGTGAGAAGGATTTTTGAGATCATGGAACAGACTTTCAACGTGTCAATTTATGTGACGCTAGAGGGGATGCGTGGGAAATGGAAGTGGCCATCGCGCCGCGACATTTGGGGCGCGGGTCGCCCCAAAAGGTGAGTATTTTTGGCAAGATGAGACCACGGGGCGGCGCGCGCAAAATGGGCGCTGGTGCTTAGGCCGTGAGGGTGGGGGCGGTTTTGGATTTGAGGAAAACGTACCCGCGCGGGGGCAGGGCGATTTTGTCGCCCGCTATTGTGGCCAATTGCGGACCGGTGGCCGCGGCTTGGCCCGCAAAAGTGACCGATTGCGGTTTGGGCGAGAGGTTAAACAACGCGGTGATGGTTTCGCCCGCATGGGTGCGGTGGATGGCCAACAGGGGTTCGGGCAGATCGGCGAAAGTGGTTGTGCCCATGCGCAAGGCAGGCTCGGACTTTCGCTGCGAAAGGGCGGCGCGGTAGTGGTGGAGCGGGCTGTCGTTGCGCGCTTCTTGGCCGCTTGCTGCGTTGGCGGCTTGGGGGGCTTTGACGGGGAGCCAGGGTGTGCCATCCGAGAAGCCTGCGTTTGGGGCCGCCGCGTCCCAGACCATGGGTGTGCGGCAGCCGTCGCGGCCTTTGTAGTCGGGCCAGAAGGCGATGTTGGCGGTGTCTTGGAGCTCTTCAAATAAGATATCGGTTTGAGTTTGGCCCAGTTCTTCGCCTTGGAACAAACCAAGTGAGCCGGGGAAGCTGCTGAGCATGGCAATTGATTGTGCCGCGACGGCCGCGTGGTCGTCTTTGCCGGCCCAGCGGGTCACGTGGCGTTCGACGTCGTGGTTGGAGAAGGACCAAGACGGGGTGCCGTTGGGGGCGGCTTTGAGGAAGGTTTCGATGCAGCGGCGGAAGTGGGCGGCGGAGTTGTCGTGGCTGAGCATCGCGAAGGAATAGGCCATGTGCAGCTTGTCGTCGCCGTCGGTGTATTCGCCCATGATCTCAACCTGACGGTCACCCATTTCGCCAACTTCGCCGACCATCATGCGGCCTTCGTATTCGTCCGTCAGGGCCCGCATTTGGCGCAGGACGTTGAGGTTGTGTGGTTGGGATTTGGAATGGATGTGGTTTTGGGCCTCGTAGGGATTGCCCGGAAAATCGGTCCAATCCGAGGCGGGGTTGTCGCGCAGTTGATCGTCGTGGACGTAGAAATTCACCGTATCAAGCCGGAAGCCGTCGACGCCGCGCTCAAGCCAGAAGCGCATGGTGTCGAGCAGGGCCGCAACCGTCTCTGGGTTGTGGAAATTCAGGTCGGGCTGTGACGTCAGAAAGTTGTGCATGTAGTATTGGCGGCGGATCGGATCGAACTGCCATGCGGAGCCGCCGAAGATCGCGATCCAGTTGTTGGGCGGCGTGCCGTCGGGCTTGGGGTCGGCCCAGATGTACCAATCGGACTTGGGGTTGTCGCGCGAGGCGCGGCTTTCGGTGAACCATGGGTGTTGGTCGGAGGAATGCGAGAGCACTTGGTCGATGATGACGCGTAGGCCAAGCGCGTGGGCGCGGGCGATGAGGGCGTCGAAATCGGCCATGTCGCCGTAAAGCTCTGATATTCCAGTGTAATCGGAGACGTCGTAGCCCATGTCGCGGTCGGGGGATGTGAAGAACGGCGAGAGCCAGATGGCGTCGACACCCAAGGAGGCGACGTGTTCGAGGCGGCTGGTTATGCCCGCCAGATCGCCCATGCCGTTGCCTGTCGTGTCCTGAAAGGACCGTGGGTAGATCTGATAGATCACCGCGTCGCGCCACCATTCCCGCATCATGTAAATCCTTTGAATATGAGCGCCTTGGAAGACAAAGCGTTACAGGCTTGGGGGGTGTCTGTGAAGAGGGGTTTGGAGAAGCGGTATCGATGCGTGACATATCCTGCGCCGCGTGGAAGATTTGGTTGAAAGATTTCCGGGTGATTTGGTGCTTTCGCAGCGAAAGTGCCGTGGAGTGAGGGGCGGCAGATGATACGGCGCGCGGCGGCGGCGGATTTCGAAAAATTGGTGGATATTTGGCGCGATGGGTTTCGCGAAGCGCATGCGGGGCTGGTGCCTGAGGCGCTTTATGAGAAGCGGACGCCGGCCAATTTGGGCGGGCGTCTGGCCAAGATGGGGGATGCGTTGCGTGTGGCGGGGCCAGCGGGCGCGCCTTTGGGGATGTGCGTGGTGACCGATGCCGAACTGAGCCAAATTTATGTCGCACCTGCAGGCCGTGGGACAGGCATGGCGCAGGCTTTGCTTGCCGATGGACAGGCACGGATTGCGGCGGGTGGGCATGCGCGTGGGTGGTTGAAATGTGCGCTTGGCAATGAGCGCGCGGCGGCGTTTTACCTGCGTCAGGGATGGGAAAATATGGGGGTGGTGACGCTGCAACTTGACCTGCCGGAGGGGCCATTTCCGTTGGATGTTTGCCGCTTTGAGGTGGCGCTTGATTCGTGAAATCTTGCGAAAATCGGACTTTCGCATGCGAAAAGGCGCGGATTTGGCTTTGGGATCAATGGCAATAGACGAGATGCCGCAGGGTTCGGTAGTGTATTGATTTATTGACGTTTTATCCGAGTGTCTATCGCGCGCCCCATGTGTCGGTGAGGCGGTAGCCGTTTGGCCAAGGGTCGGCGGGGTCGAGCATGTGTTGGTGCGTGCCTGTCACCCATGCGCGGCCTGTGATTTCGGGTGTGATGGCGGTTTGGCCGCCCAGGTTGGTCGTGTCGGTGATTTTGCCGACAAAGAGGCCGCCGATGATGGAATTGGCGCGGAGCGTGTCGCCGACCTGCATTTGGCCGCGTGCGTGCAGCAGGGCCATTTTGGCGGAGACGCCGGTGCCGCACGGGGAGCGGTCGAGTTTGCCGGGGCGTATGGCGACGGTGGAGGTCATCTGGGGGCCATGTGGGCCGAGAGTGACGGGGGTGGTAAAGAGGCAGAACGAGATATGTTGCCAATCGGGAAGCGTGGGGTGTGTGAAGCCCAGCTGTGCGGTTGCGGCATCGGAGATTTGTGTGCCGAGGCAGGCGAGATCGTGGGCTTCGTCGGGGGACATCGAGAA
>JALZWD010000143.1 GCA_023300365.1 Flavimaricola sp.
GGCCCGTTTTGTGCACCAAGGCATGACCTCGTCGGATGTGCTCGACACCACATTAAACGTACAGTTGGTGCGCGCCTCTGACCTGTTGCTTGTGGCGATGGACCGGGTTTTGGCCGCGCTCAAATCCCGCGCGCTTGAGCACAAAGACACCGTGCGCATCGGACGCAGCCACGGCATTCACGCCGAACCCACCACGATGGGCCTCACCTTCGCACGGTTTTATGCCGAGATGGACCGCAACAAGACACGCCTGATCGCGGCCCGCGAAGAGATCGCAACCGGCGCTATTTCCGGCGCGGTCGGCACTTTCGCCAATATCGACCCCGCCGTCGAAGAACATGTCTGCGCGCAAATGGGCCTGCGCCCCGAACCGATCAGCACCCAAGTTATTCCGCGTGATCGCCACGCAATGTTTTTCGCCACGCTTGGTGTCATCGCCAGTTCTATGGAAAATATCGCCACCGAAGTGCGCCATATGCAGCGCACCGAAGTTCTTGAGGCCGAAGAGTTTTTCTCCAAAGGGCAGAAGGGCTCGTCGGCGATGCCGCACAAGCGCAACCCTGTTTTGACGGAAAACCTCACCGGCCTTGCGCGTCTGGTGCGCATGTCTGTGGTGCCCGCGATGGAAAACGTGACGCTCTGGCATGAACGCGATATTTCACACTCCTCGGTCGAGCGGGCGATTGGCCCCGACACCACCGTGACGCTTGATTTCGCACTGCACCGGATGGCGGGCATGATCGAAAAGCTGGTGATTTACCCTGAGAATATGTTGGCCAATATGAACAAATTCCGTGGGTTGGTGATGTCCCAACGTGTGCTGTTGGCTCTGACCCAAGCCGGGGTAAGCCGCGAGGACGCCTATAAATTGGTTCAGCGCAACGCAATGAAGGTCTGGGAAGACGGCAAGGATTTCAAAACCGAGTTGTTGGCCGACGCCGAAGTCACCGCCGCCCTCAGCCCCGCTGAGATCGAAGAGAAATTCGATTTGGCCTATCACACCAAACACGTCGACACGATTTTTGCGCGTGTGTTTGGCGCCTAGGGTTTTGGGTTACGGCCCGCGCGGCGCTTTGGTAGTGCGGCGCGGGTCAAGATCGGTTTATTTAACCGATGGCGCATGAACCGCCGTTGGCTGCGCACGGTGCGTGGCCGCCGGAGTAAGGGCGGGTTTGCGTGCCGCTGGCATCGACAAGACGGCATATTGGCGTCCATCGTCGTTGCGGTAAGGCTCGCCAATCCGTTCGGCGGCAAAGCCCATCTGCCTCAGGGCCCGCATTAATGGCAACGGCGACAGAGACATCAAATCCGTCGCACCATTTTGCGCCGAAACTTCGATCAGGCCACTCACGATCAATTGCAAACACGCGCTGCGCTCGGCGTGGGTGCGCAGATCGTCTGACATAACAAGCCGCGTGCATTCCCACATCGACTTTTTATGCACCTTGGTGGCCATGATATCGGCGGGGATATCGGTCAACTTTCCCTCAACGGCGTCGCGCAGCATATAGGTGTGCGCGCCCCACCGCGCCTCGGTTGACATGGCCCGCGCGCCCCCAATCACTTCGCCATCACGCAAAACCAGCGAATATTGCGCCAGAGGGTTGTCATATTGGTCCATCTCGACCTGATCATCATGCGGGATGTCCCAGCCCAGCTGATCGACAAAAAACCGTTTTCTAAGACCTAGAAAATCGTAAAACGCTGAACCGTGTAAATGCACAGTCGACAAGCTAAAGATGATGTTTTCCATAATTGTTCTCCTTCTGGATGTTGGTATTTATCCAGACAAGAGAAGCTTTGTTAATGCTCTGACGGCTCAAATTTTGCTGCATCCGCTGCAGGCTTCCTCTGCGTTAAGGCAAATGTTATTGTTTACAGCACGTTAACAATAGAAATTTTGTTGTCAGATTAGCCCGAAATCGCTCGCCAAAGTCGCCGCTTGCGTGCCGGTTTTCGCGCCAAGCTTGGTCTTGGCGTTTTTCAGGCGCTGCTTGATTGCACCCTCAGAAACCCCCAACTCATGGGCAATTTGCTTCAGGCGCATCCCGGCCTTAACCATCCTTAACGCCTCAAGTTCAGCATCTGTGATATTGGATGGCGGGGTCATGTCCGCGTGCAATTGATACACCATCATCTCAAGCTTGCGCATTTCATCATCGCTAAACGGCCGGTCAGATCGCGCAAATGTGCCAAACGATCTGCGCCCATCTGCGCTGCCGTCAAAACAACACACCGCTGCGCCATGCCGCATGCCATACTCACGGGCCTCGGCCATCACGCCACGTGGGTCATCAAGGTCAATCTCGGACCAACGTATCACGCCCGTATTGGCATAGACCCATTTGATAACCGGGTCTGCCAACATAAAACGCTGCATCGTGTAATGGCTTACCCATGCAGGCGGGAGGTGGTTGATCTCTTCGGCAGGGAACGCGAAGCCTACCCGCAAAGCGAGGTAGTAGCCGACATTTGCAATCTCACCGAATGCATCTTTCCGTTCTTCTGCGATCATCGTTCCGCCAATTTCGACCTATGTTCCGATCATCGAAGGATTACTGACTTGAATGACAAACACGGTCCGTTCACAATGAGGGACAACGCGGTGACGAGCAACCTAAAAGCGAGTGAGGAGGCCAATAATGCCCGAAGCATTTGATATTTCAAACAGTGTTTCCCGCCTCAAAAAGATTGCACCCGCTGGTTTTGCGATGGCGATACACATCCGGTTCACGACCCCTACTTTTCTGTTGCAAAGCTACCCGAAAGACTGGATTGCGCTATATTCCCAAAAGGGCTTGGTGATGCAAGACCCGACTGTGCATTGGGGTTTTGAAAACGTTGGCCTCATTGATTGGTCAGAACTCCGCGCGCAAGATGCCGCAAATGTGATTCCCCAGGCCGCCGAGCATGGACTGAAATTTGGGGTCACTTATGCGGTAAATCGTGGCGAAAGCCTCAGTGTTACAAGTTTCGCCCGGTCGGATCGCACATTTAATGATGCCGAGCGTGCCGAAATTGAGACTGTGGTGAATGCCATCCATGACGCGACGCTCAAGTCCGATACGCTACCCCCGGAAATCATTGACGCTTTAAAGGCGATGTCGATCACCGCGACCTTGGCCGGCGCTTAGGCCGCCGTCCCCAAACCATGTATCGCAACACCACGTCACCAAACAAATGGTGGCCGCTTATGATGGCTATTTAAACCCCAGCCGTCGTTAAATCTGCGCTTGTCATCACCGCCGCCCAATGTTTCGGATCACACCGTATCCAACAGGTGGCGTCGTGCACCGCGGGCACAAACTGGGATCAGGATACACAAA
>JALZWD010000144.1 GCA_023300365.1 Flavimaricola sp.
GTTTCTACCGCAATTGGCGACAGGCCCACTCCAAACGACATCAACGCAGCAGGGCTGGTTGTCGCCCGCATCATGCCCGTCGCCTCGGCGGCAAATGACATTGGCGCGCGGTCCAAGGCGCCGCTTGGGTCGACCATGTCAAACACCCCCTCACCAAGCTCAAGTGACGCAAGCCCAACCGACAGATCATAGGGCAACGACGCGGCTTGGGTATTTATGGGCACATCAAGACTGATCCCCAATCCCTGCAACGCCCCCGACAGGATCGGCGATCCGATTTCCTCAAACGATCCCGCGGCGGCCCCAATCTGCGACGAGGTCGCAATCGCCGCCGCCGTGATCGTCATCTCCGCATCCACATCCGCGATGCTGCCATCAAAGGCGGTGATCGTGTTTGTGTTTCCCTCAAAGGTTTCGGAATGCGCAAAACGGCCCGCCGCCTCGGCCACGGAATAGGCCAGCGAATAGGCGAGCCCATCTGGCAAACCCTGCATCACATTTTGCATGACGTTATCCATCGGCATCGTCAGACCCACACGGTAGTCAAGGCCAGAAACCGACGCGTCACCTTCCTGAATTTCTTGATCGCCGCCTTGGCCAAATGCTTCTGAATATTGCCCCGAAAACCCGCTCTGTGCCGAGACATTGACACTCAAAAGCCCGGCCTCATCAATCACCACCGAAAGCCCGGCATTTGTGGGGTCAAGCGTGCCGCCTAATGTGTCGGTGTTGGGTGCGCCCAGAAATGTATAGGTCTCGACCACATCAACATGCCCACGGGCATTGCCAAGGTCATAGCGCACCGACACCTCAAGATCATCGTGGACCAGATCTTGGCCATTTGGAAATTGTTCGGCGCCGGCAGGCACGATGCCCGAATGATCGGCCAGAAAACTGTCAAACCCAAACGCGATTTGCATGCGGTTATCGACACCCTCCGAATAGGGCTCTTCTTCCATCGACAACCCAAAGTCCGTCGCCCCAAGGGCAACACGCGCCGCAAAGTTCAGATCGCGGGTCAAGGCCGTCGCACCTTCCAAAAGCGCGCTGGGGCCGTCGCCAAATAGGTTGATCGAAACGCTCTCTTGGTCAAAGCGCATTTCGGCAAATGTGACGCCCACGATTTCACGAATGTCCAAACGGCCCATCAGGTCCCGCGCCTCAAGGCCGAGCTGTATCTGCCGGTCTTCTTGGCCCGCGCCGCTATCGGCAAATTGGGCCTGCACATCCGTCACGGCAATGGCGGCACTCACGTTCTGCGCCTCACCGCCACTTGTGGCCTCCCTCAACGTCGCCCCCAAAAGCGGGGCCGCAACGCTGACCGCAAGGCCTTGGGTGTCGTTCACCCCAAGGCTGAGGCCATTGATATGAAGATCGGCGACGACCAGTTCGTCTGGGTTGCGGATCTCAAATTGCCCATCGCCCGTGATCAGGGCAATCAACCCGCCCGTGGCCGTCTCGGTCAGGGAAAATTCCGGCACCTGAACCTCAATCTGATTGCGGCCATCGTTCATCCGCATCGTCACATCGCGCAGCGTAAGGGATGTGTCGGTCTCTTGTGTCTCGCCTGCCGTGATCTCAATGTCTGGGGCGAGTGACGTCCAGTTTTGCCAAGTCGTCACCGCATCCATTTCGGCCAATGCCGGACTTGCGGCGATTATTGCCGCGGCGCTTACTGTTGCCATCAATCGCATTACATCTCTCCACGTTTTAATAAATTAGGCGATCAATCCCGCCTGCTGAAACATTGCGCGCATATTGGCTTTGGGGCGTGGGCCGATATGCCCAATCACCTCGGTCGCGGCCATCACACCCATTTTGCCACAGGTCTCAAGCGGCATCCCTTGGGCAAACCCAAACAAGAACCCGGCGGCAAATTGATCGCCCGCCCCGGTCGCATCCACCGGCACCACGCGCTCTACGGGCACCACAGCCCGCTCCTCGCCACGGCGCAGCAAAACCGGATCGCCAGACCGCGTGCACACAACAGTCTCACATACCTTTTGGGCGATATCCATCGCCGCCTCAACCGTGTCGGTTTGGTACAATGTCATCCACTCGTCCGCATTGCCGATGACAAAATCCATCTCGTCGGCCACCAAGGCTTGGAAATCATCCCGGTGACGCTCGCAACAAAACGGGTCCGACAGGCTGATCCCACTCAGGCCCCCGGCCGCATGCATCAACTGCGTGGCGGCACGAAACGCTTCCTTGCCTGCGTCTTTGTCGAACAAATAGCCCTCAAGGAACAATACCTTGCCGCCCGCAAACAAATCTGTGGGCACATCGCCCGCATCCAAATCGGCCCCGGCCCCAAGGTATGTATTCATCGACCGTTCGCCATCCGGCGAGACAAAGATCATCGACCGCGACGTGGGTGCCGCTGCATCCGCGCTTGGTGGATTGGGAAACGCCGTGCCCGCATCGGCCATGCCGCGCGCATAGAACTGCCCCAAAGCGTCGTCCTTCACCTTGCCGATAAACGCCGTCGACAGGCCCAGCCCGCCGATCCCCGCCAGCGTATTGGCCACCGATCCCCCCGGGGCCTCAACGCGGTCTGTCATCGCGCCATAAAGAACCTCCGCCCGGTCCTTTTCGATCAATTGCATGATCCCCTTCTCGATCCCCATAAGATCCAGAAACGTATCCTCGCCGTGGCTAATCACATCCACCATCGCATTGCCGATACCGATTACGTCATAACTCATTGGGTTTTGTCCTCAAACTGACAGAATTCGCGGATGATACAGGCTCCGCATTTGGGTTTGCGCGCCACACAGATATAGCGCCCATGCAAGATCAGCCAATGGTGCGCATGCAATTGAAAATCCGCAGGCACATTGTCCTCGATGGCGCGCTCTACCGCGTCCACGTCTTTGCCCGGCGCGATCCCACTGCGGTTGCCCACCCGGAAAATATGCGTGTCCACCGCCTGCGCGGGCTGCTGCCACCACATATTCAAAACCACATTCGCCGTCTTGCGTCCCACACCGGGCAGGCTCTGAAGGGCGGCCCGCGAATTGGGCACCTCGCCGCCAAAATCATCCACCAACATCTGGCTCATCTTCATCACGTTCTTGGCCTTGTTGCGAAACAAACCAATCGTCTTGATATGCTCGGTCACCGCCTCGATCCCAAGATCGAGCATCTTTTGCGGCGTATCGGCAATCTTGAACAATGCCCGCGTCGCCTTGTTCACACCAATATCGGTGGCCTGCGCCGAAAGTGCGACGGCCACAACAAGGGTATAGACATTCACATGCTCCAGCTCGCCTTCCGGCTCGGCTTCGGCGGTTTGAAACCGCGTGAATATCTCGCGCATCGTGTTGTAATGTAATTGCTTGGCCATCCCCCCAAGTGCCACGGCCCCCACACCCTGCGCAACCCCAGCGCGGCCCCAACAACCCGCATTATTCGGGTCGCCTATGCCCGCCCAACGCCCTAGTTTGACCGATATGGAACACGATCAAACATACCACTACAACGTCATGCGCCGCGCGATTGAGATGATCGACGCCGCCAAGGGCGCGCCCCTTGGCCTTGATGAGCTGGCCGCACGCATGGATATGTCGCCCGCGCATTTCCAACGGCTGTTCTCGTCGTGGGTCGGCGTCTCGCCCAAACGCTACCAGCAATACCTCGCCCTTGGGCATGCCAAAACACTGCTGCGCGACCGCTTCACCACGCTGGCCACCGCAGACGCCGTGGGCCTGTCGGGCTCTGGCCGCCTGCACGATCTTTTCTTGCGCTGGGAAGCAATGAGCCCCGGCGCCTTTGCCACAGGCGGCGCAGGCCTCACCATCAATTGGGGCCAATTCGACAGCCCCTTTGGCCCCGCCATCGCACTGGGCACATCCAAAGGCCTCTGCGGCATGGGCTTTGCCAACGACGACGGACCAGACGACACCCTAAAAGACTTGCAAATCCGCTGGCCCAACGCCTCC
>JALZWD010000145.1 GCA_023300365.1 Flavimaricola sp.
AAATGGCGCAAAGGTGACGGCTGGTTAGGGCCGGGGGCCTTGCTGTGGCGGATGACATAAACACGGTGGCTGTTTTGCGTTCATTGTCCCTTTGGCGGGGTGTCGTGGCTTGCAAGTTTGGGGGGGCAATGCTTTGGTTCGGGGTGCAGGCGCAGGGATCTGCGCCGCATGGGAAGGACCAAGAAATGTATAAAAAGGGTGAGGTGCGATATGAGCCGGTGGGCTTGCCCGACCGGGTGCAGTTGGAGCCGTCTGAGGCGTTGAAGGCGGCGGGTGATTTTCGCGACTATTTGAAAAAGCGCCATTCCGTGCGGGAATTTACAAACGAGCCGGTGGATGAGGCCGTGATCGCGGCCTGTATCGAGGCGGCGGGCACCGCGCCGTCGGGGGCCAACCATCAGCCTTGGCATTTTGCAGCAATTGCCAACCCCGAAATGAAAGCGCGCGTGCGCCGGGCGGCGGAAGAAGAAGAGCAGGTCTTTTATGCCGGGGGCGGGGGCGAGGAATGGCTTAAGGCGCTTGAGCCGATTGGAACCGGTGTCGACAAGCCGCATCTTACGACGGCGCCATGGCTTATTGTGGTGTTTGCCCAAAGGTACGGCATGACGCAGGATGGCGACCGCTATAAGAACTATTATGTGCCCGAAAGCGTGGGGATCGCCACGGGCATGTTGATTACCGCATTGCATCATGCGGGCCTTGTTTGCCTGACCCATACGCCAAACCCGATGAAATTCTTGCCCGAGTTATGTGGGCGGCCCGCCTCGGAGAAGGCGGTGATGATCATTCCGGTGGGCTATCCATCGGGGGACGCCACCGTGCCCGCCGTGGCCAAACGCAAGAAGCCGTTGGATGAGATCATGACCGTGTTTCGTGGGTGAGAGCGGGGCATTTGAGTATTTTTGGCAAGATGAGACGAGGGCGCCAGTGCAGTGGTGCGGGCGCGTTTGAATGATTGACGTGTTTTTCCAAACCCTGCCGTTTTTTGCGATTATTGCGCTGGGCTATGTCGCCGGGCGCACCGGGTTTTTCCCGGCAGAGGCGACGGCGTGGCTTACTAAATTTGTGTTCTATTTTGCTTTGTCCGCAATGTTGTTGCGGTTTTCTGCGAACCTGAGTTTTGCCGATGTTTGGGACCCGACTTTTGTCTTGGCCTATTTTGTGGGCACAGCGGCGGTTTACCTTGTTGGCCTTTGGGTGGCGCTGGCGCGTGGGCGCGGCGTGGCCGAAGCGGCGGTTGAGGGGCAATGCGCCGCGATTGGCAATACGGGTTTTTTAGGTATCCCTTTGTTTGTGTTGATTTTTGGAGAGGCGGCGGTGGGGCCATCGATGATGGCATTGGCCGTGGATTTGATTGTTTTTGGATCGTTGATTGTGATTTTGATCACCGGGTCGCGTGACGGGCGTGTCTCGTTTGGGGTGTTGAAAACGGTGGCGTTGGGCGTGGCGAAAAATCCAATGGTGATGTCGATTTCGGCGGGGCTTTTGTGGTCGGCAAGCGGCGTTGGCATACCGGCCCCGATAAATGGTTTTTTGATAACGCTTGGGGCGGCGGCGACGCCGGGGGCCCTGTTTGCGATTGGGGCGTCTTTGGCCGGAAAGTCTGCGGAGCGTGTGGCGGTTGCGGGGTGGTTGTCGTTTGCCAAACTGGTGTTGCACCCCGCGGCGGTGGCGATCTGTGCCTTGGTGATTTGGCCGGTTGAACCTTTTGCGGCGGGTATCATGATTGCGGCGGCGGCCCTGCCGGTGGCGGGGAATATCTTTATTTTAGCGAGCCACTATGGCGTGGCCCCGCAGCGTGTGTCAGCGTCGATTTTGATATCGACGGTGGCCAGTGTTGTGACGGTTTCGGTGGTGCTTGCTTGGGTGTCGGAATTTATGCCCTGAATGTGTGCCCACCCCAGTGGGAAGAGAGAGGAAAGATGATGCGGACGGTGAGCGAGAATAGGTGTTTTGGCGGTGTTCAGGGGGTTTATGCCCATGACAGTGCGGCGTGTGGTGTGGAGATGACCTTTGGTTTGTTCCTGCCCGAATTGGCCGAAGATGGACCGGTGCCGGTTGTGTGGTTTTTGTCGGGGCTGACGTGCACGCATGAGAACGCGATGACGAAAGCGGGCGCGCAGGCTTGGGCCGCCGAACAGGGGGTTGCGTTGGTGTTTCCCGATACATCGCCGCGCGGCGCAGGTGTGGCCGATGACGAGGCCTTTGATATGGGGCAGGGTGCGGGATTTTATGTTAATGCGACGCAGGACCCTTGGGCCAAGCATTTCAATATGTGGGATTATGTGAGCGAAGAGCTGCCTGAGCTTGTGACCTCGTCGTTTTCGGTGGATCGCGGGCGCATGGGGATCACCGGGCATTCGATGGGCGGGCATGGGGCCCTGACTTTGGCGATGGGATTGCCGGGGCGCTATCGCAGTGTGTCTGCGTTTGCGCCTATTTGCGCACCCTCCCAAAGCGATTGGGGGCGCAAGCAGCTTGGCGGATATCTTGGGGCTGATGAGAGCGCATGGGCCAAACATGACGCGAGCCTGTGCATGCAAAGCCGCGGGTTTGATGGGCCGATGTTGATCGACACCGGGACGGCGGATCAATTTGGTGATTTGTTAAAGACCGAGGTTTTGGCGCAAGCGATTGCAGAGCGCCGACAGCCTGCGACGGTGCGGATGCAAAAGGGGTATGATCATTCATATTTCTTTGTGTCGAGCTTTATGGAAGATCACATAGGGTTCCATGCCGAGGCGCTTTGGGCGTGATTTATGTCGATGCGGATGCCTGTCCGGTAAAGGCCGAGGCCGAGCGTGTGGCGTTGCGGCACGGGTTGAAGATGTTTGTGGTCTCCAACGGCGGGATACGTCCGTCGCAAGCGGCCTTGGTGGAAACGATCATTGTGCCCGATGGGCCGGATGTGGCCGATATGTGGATCGCCGATCGGGCGGGTGTGGGCGATGTTGTGATCACGGGGGATATCCCTCTTGCTGCGCGGTGTATCGAGGGCGGCGCGCGGGTGGTGAAACACAATGGCGAAGTCCTTGGCGCGCGCAACATTGGCGGCATCCTCGCGACGCGCGATTTGATGGCGGATGTGCGGGCGGCCGATCCGTTTCGCCAAGGCGGCGGCAAACCGTTTGGCAAGGCGGATCGCGCGCGATTTTTGGACAGTTTGGAGCGCGAAGTGCGCGGTGCGGCGACCGATTGCGCGCCGTCCTGATCGGGCCCTATCCAATGCGCGATTGGCGGGGTAGGGTGATGCGGAGTAGTTAAAAGGAGCCTCAGATGCCCAACGTCCAAGCGGTTGTCTTTGATATCGGAAATGTCCTTATCGAATGGCACCCCGAAAAATTTTATGACCGCGTGGTGGGCCGTGAGCGACGTTTGGCGATGTTTGAGGCGGTGCCTTTGCACACGCTCAATGATCGGTCTGACCTTGGCGAGGATATGGCTGATGTGATGGCCGAGGCGGCAGAGAGCTATCCTGAATTTGCGCCTGAGATTAAGATGTGGTCGGAGCGCTGGATCGAATTGGCCGCCCCGGTCATTGATAGGTCAGTGCGCCTGTTGCGGGCGTTGCGGCGCAAGGACATCCCGGTATTTGCCCTCACTAATTTTGGAACGCATACGTTTGAAATCGCGGAAAAAGAATATCCATTCTTGGAGGAATTCGACAAGCGATACATCAGCGGTGCGATGAAGGTTATTAAGCCCGATCCGGTGATTTATCAGATGCTTGAAGATGACTGTGGGATTGCCCCAAGTGGGCTGCTTTTTGCGGATGACCGGGCCGATAATATCGAGGCCGCTGCGACGCGCGGGTGGCAGACCCATATGTTTGAGCATCCCGAAGGTTGGGCCGAGCGGTTGGTTGCCGAGGGGTTATTGAGCGACGAGGAGGCGGCCTAATGGAGGTGATCCCGTTCGAGGCCGAAGCGCATCTGGATTGGGTCGACCTCGCGCGGGCGATTGAAGAGGGGCACAAAATGCCCCGTGCGCAGGTTGAAGACGTGTTGATGTATCGCGGTGCGCAGACCCTTCTTAATCGGTCGGCATGGATCGATGGGATGGGCGTGGGGGTTAAGGCCTGCACGATTTTTCCGGGCGAAACGCCGATGATCAATGGTGCGGTGAATTTGTTTTCGGATGCCACAGGATCATTGGACGCGGTGGTGGATTTTCATTTGGTGACCAAGTGGAAAACCGCGGGCGATAGCCTTTTGGCGGCGACCAAATTGGCCCGCAAGGGCAGCACCAAATTTTTGATAGTCGGCGCGGGAACAGTCGGGCGCGCGATGGTTCAGGCCTATGGGGCGGCATTTGAAGGGGCACAGTTTAGCATTTGGAACCGCTCGCCTGAGGGGGCCGAGGCCTTTGCGCGCGAGACCGGCGCCACGGTGGTGCAGGATTTGCAGACCGCCGTTGGAGAGGCCGATGTCGTGACCTGTGCGACGATGGCGAGTGCGCCGGTTGTTAAAGGGGCATGGTTGCAGCCGGGGCAGCACCTTAATCTGATCGGGGCCTACCGGCCCGATATGCGCGAAGCGGATGACGCGGCGATGGTGCGTGGGCGGGTTTTTGTGGACAGCCGCGAGACCACGTTGGACCACATCGGCGAATTGATCGAACCGCTGGCATCAGGCGCGATTGCGCGGGATGACGTGCTGGCCGACTATTATCAGATGGAGGATTTCACCCGGACCAGCGCGGATGAGATCACAGTATTTAAGAACGGCGGCGGCGCGCATATGGACCTTATGGTGAGCCGGTATATTCTTGATGCATGGCGCAGGAGGTAGGGAATGACGGTTGTTTGGAGTATTCTGGCCCTGATTGTTTTGGTGGCTTTGCTGCCGATTATTTTGGAAATGATGCGCGCCGAGCCTGATGAGGATGAGGCGCCCGGAAAGTTTGCGGATCTTGCGAGTGGGCGGACGCATTATCAATGGCTAGGGCCGGTGCGAGGGCCGGTTGTTGTGGCGGTCCACGGTCTGACCACGCCTTCGCCGATTTGGGATGATATTGCCGAAGGGCTGGGCGAGACGGCATACCGGGTGCTGGTATATGATCTTTATGGCCGGGGATTTTCCAAGGCGACGCCGGGGCGTCAGGGGCCTGCGTATTTCGTGCGGCAACTTGAGGAATTATTGGCGCATCTTGATGTGCAAGAAGATGTGACGTTGCTTGGGTATTCTATGGGTGGGGCGATTTCGACGGCCTATGCGGCGCGGCATCCTGAGCAAATGCAGCGGGTTATTTTGCTTGCACCTTCTGGGATCGAGGCGTTTGAGAACGTCGCGCGTTGGCAGCTTGGGCCGTGGATTGGCGGCTGGTGGGCGCGGGTTGTGGCGCCGTTTCGGGGCCGTGCGGCGGTGCGTGAGGCGGGGGTGATCGGCGCGGTGCAGCGGCGCGAGTTTCGGCGGCGGGGGTTCAACCCGTCGGTCTTGTCATCGCGGCGCGGAATTCTTGCGCAGACCTTTGAGCAAGAGCACCGCAAGATTGCAAATGATGGGATCCCGGTGATGGCGATCTGGGGCGAAAAGGATGATGTGATCCCGATGCGCGGGGTGGGAACGCTGGCGGAATGGAACCGTGATGCCCGGCAAGAAGTGATCGACGGGGCCGGGCATGGGCTGGTGTTCACGCATGGTTTTGATGTGGTGGCATTGCTGCGCGAAATGCTGCGCGATTGAGGGTGTCCCCACGTGGACAAGGTTTTAGGTGGTTGATTTCAGGGGTAAATCAGAGGCTAAATGCGATTTTAACCATCCAATTTTACTCGCATAATGTCTCGGCGATGAAGCAGTTGCTGCCGATGCAGCCGTCCCACCCTTCGGCGCGGACCTCTTGGGAGCGCGCGCCGAATTCTCCGTCGATTATGTTTACTGACAATATCCGGTCAAAGCGGAAGATGCGCTCGGATTCGTAGTCGCGGCCATTGGTGCAGCCGCGGGTTTGCCAGCCGTGCATATAGAGTGTGCCGTTGTTGCCAAGGGCCACTTGGTGCACGTCGACAAGCCGTGGTTGGCAGCTTTTGGAGGGGTCTTCGTGGTAGACGATTTCGACAACGCGGCCGGTTTGGGCGGCCTCGCAGAGCAGGGCTTGGGTGTCCGATTGCGCCAGTGCGGGCGGCGCAAAAGCGATCGTTGCACATAGTGCCGTTGAGGTGAGCCGCGTTTTCATGGGGTGTCTCCTTGCGTTGGCGGACACTACCGTTAACGCGGGGTGGCATTCAAGAACCCTGATGGGTTTGTAGGGGGCTGTGATGGCGCCGTGGGACCACAAGAATTTTCGGTCGAAAATTCTTGTGGGTGGTGGTGGCTATGCGGCGGCGGCGTGTCTTGGTTCTTCGCGGATGGGAAGGTGTACGATGGCCGAGAGGGCGCCGACGCCGACGCCGATCCACCAGACTTCTGAGTAGCTGCCGTATTGGTCGTACATGATGCCGCCGAGCCAGACGCCCATGAAGCTGCCCAATTGATGCGAGAAGAAGACCACGCCGTAGAGTGTGCCCATGTAGCGCAGGCCGTAGAGGTGTGCGACGAGGCCGGAGGTGAGGGGGACCGTGGCCAACCAAAGGCTGCCCATGACGGCGGAAAAGATCAGCACTGTGATCGGCGTCATGGGTGTGAGGATGAACCATGCGGCGGCGATGGTGCGCCCGGTGTAGATGCCGCAGAGCAGGTATTTTTTCGGATAGCGATTGCCCAGCCAGCCCGCGAGCAGGGTGCCTGCGATATTAAAGAACCCGATGAGCGAGATCGCGGCGGCCCCCAGTGCGGATGTGGTGGTGATGCCGATGCTTGCCAGCAGGCTGTCGGGCGAAATGGCCGAGCAGATTTCGGTGACATAGGCCGGGAAGTGGGCTGTCATAAAGGCGAGTTGGTAGCCACATGAAAAGAAGCCGAGGAAGATGAGGCCATAGGACGGATCGCGGAAGGTGCGCAACAGGACGGTTCCCATTGCCTCTTCGATTTCTTGGCGGGGAGCGGCGTCGGGCGCGCGCATCATTGGCAGGACCATCAGCGTGGCGAGGATCAGGGCGGCGAAGACGAGGAAGGTGGATTGCCACGACATGATCGCAAGCAGCCCTTCGGCGAGGGGCGGGCCGATGATTTGCCCCGCAGAGCCAGCGGCGGTGGCGATGGCCAGCGCCATGGAGCGGTTTTCGGCGCTGGCCGCACGGCCCACAACCGCGAGGATCACGCCAAAGCCGGTACCCGCGATGCCAAAGCCCACGAGGATTTCATACATTTGATGCGCCTGCGGCGTGACGGCGGCAGAAGAGAGCACAAGGCCCACGGCATATGTGAGGGCGCCGATGATGATGGCGCGCCTGTCGCCGATTTTCTCGGCCAATGCGCCAAAGATCGGTTGGCCAATGCCCCATGCGAGGTTTTGGATGGCGATGGCCAGCGAAAATTCGGTGCGCAGCCAGCCGAACTCTTCGGCGATGGGAATTTGGAAGATGCCAAATGACGCGCGGATGGCAAACCCCGTCATGACGATGATGCAGCCCGCGATCAGGACCGGTGTTATGAGGGGCTGGCGTGTCATGGGGATAGGGGACGTTAAGTTGCGGTGATTGGCAAGCGGTGTGTTTGAGTATTTTTGGCAAGATGAGGCACAAGGGTTTTCGTTGAGGGGGCGGCGCGTTAAACCGAGGCCATGACGATGATGGATATATATGCAGCGCGTGTGACGGCGGGCGATTTGGTGGCGGACCCTGTGCAAGAGGCCCTGTTGCCGGCGATGGAGCGGGTGCGTGCGGATGTGGCGGCGCCGGTGAAGAAGCGCGGATTTTTTGGTAAGGACGCGGCGCCTGTGCGGGGGTTGTACCTTTGGGGTGGTGTCGGGCGCGGCAAGTCGATGTTGATGGATATGTTGTTTGAGGCGATCGACGTGCCCAAGGAGCGTTGGCATTTTCATGCGTTTATGCAGGCCGTCCACAAGGGCATGGGGGCGGCGCGCAAGCGGGGTGTGGATGACGCGATTGCCCCGGTTGCCGATGATTTTGCGGCGCGCGTGCGTTTCCTTGCGTTTGACGAGATGCAGATCACCGATATCACCGATGCGATGATTGTGGGCCGCCTTTTTGAGCGCTTGTTTGAGGCGGGGGTTGTGGTGGTGACGACATCGAACCGTGTGCCTGATGATTTGTATAAAGACGGTTTAAACCGGGCGTTGTTTGTGCCGTTTATTGAGATGATCAAGGATCGGCTTGAGGTGGTTGAGATGGCCTCGGAGCGGGATCATCGGCAGGGGTTATTGCGGGGACAACCGCGGTATTTTGTGCCGAGTGATGGAGCGGCGCGGCGTGCGATGGATGCGGTGTGGTCGGATTTGGGCGGGGCTGCGGCGCGGTCAGAGGTTTTGCGGGTGTATGGGCGCGATGTGGAGATCCCGGCGTTTGTGAATGGGGCGGGGCGTGCGTCGTTTTATGATTTGTGTGGGCGCGCGCTTGGGCCTGCGGATTATTTGGCTTTGGCTGAGGCGGTGCGGGTTTTGTTGATTGAGGATGTGCCGCAGTTGGGGTCGGATAATTTCAACGAGGCCAAGCGTTTTGTGACCTTGGTGGATGCGCTTTACGAGGCGCGTGTGCAGGTGTTTGTTTCTGCGGCTGCGCGGCCTGAGATGCTGTATGTTGAGGGGGCGGGGTCGTTTGAGTTTGACCGCACGGCGAGCCGTCTGGAGGAGATGCAGAGCGAGGGCTGGGGGTGATTTTCGTTCTGCTTGCTGCTGGTGTTGTTTGCCTTGTTGCGATTGGGCTTTGGTTTGGACGTGTGCGGCCGGATGCCGGGCCGCGGCCCGTTGTTATTGTCGTTGATGGATCGAATGTGATGCATTGGGGGGAGGGTGTGCCGTCGTCCGAGGTGTTGTGTTTGGTGTTGGCAGAGTTGCAGGGCAAAGGGTTTTCGCCGTTGGTCTATTTTGACGCCAATGTTGGGTATAAATTGCAAGGGCGGCACATGGATGTGGCGGAGTTGGCGCGGGTGTTGCGCGTGGCGGCGCGTCAGATTGTTGTGGTGCCCAGTGGCACGCCGGCGGACCCTTATGTGATTGAGGAAGCGATCACGATGGGGGCGCGGGTGGTGAGCAATGATCGGTTTATGGATTGGCGGGGGCAGTATCCGGCCATTCGCGGCAAGGGGTTTTTGGTGAAGGGCGATGTGCGTGGCGCGAAGGTTGCGCTGCGGCTTTAGCCTGTGAGTGTGGCGCCGCAATTGCGGAATTGTTCTACGGGTATTGCGGCACCTGTGAGTGAGAATGCGTGGGTTTCGCCGCCGATGATGGCGATGGCCGCGGTGTTGAATTGCAGGCCGTTGATGACGTTTCCAAAGCCGCGGTCAGAGACCGAGAGGGTGCGATTGCCGTTTGAGAGCAGGTGTTGGCCGGTGCTGATGGTGAGGCTTTGTGGGCCGATAAATTGGATGGAAAATGTGGGGGCGTTTGGCCACGGGGTGTCTTTGGTGAGGGTCAGGGCATAGAGGGCCGTGGCGGGATCAAATGTCATGGTGACGGCGACGGGTTGATCCGATTGGGCGACCGTGCAGATGGGCAGGGGGGTGAAGTCCCATGCGGCGGCGGGGTTGGCGAGGAGGGCGAGGGCGGTGAGGATGCGCATGTGGGGGAGCGTAGCGTGAATTTTTTGAGAGTCGAAATCTTTTGAAGATTTCTGTTTGAATTCTTTTGAAGAATTCGGGGTTTGGCATCAGGTTAGGAGGCGGATGGGCTCGGCGTTGCAGAAGATAATGAACTGTCCGCCGTTTTCGGCGACTTGGAAGCCGCGTCGGTTGATCTCGGCCATGAAGCGTGCGTAGCCGCAGAAGCGTTCGACATCGCGCGCCTTGCGCCGGATGACGCCGCCTTGTTGGACTTGTTTCGTGGCGAAGATGTTGTGCAGCCAGAGGTCGGGATCGAGGGGGGAGTGGTGTGTTTGCATTTGGGGAGTGTGGGGGAGGGGTGGTTAATTTTGGGTGAATGGCAGATAGAATAGGAGTATGCGTTGATGAAAGGCAAAGGTGAGTGCATTGGAAACATTTGGAATCTTGATCATTCTATTCCTTTTCATTTTTGCATGCATTTCTGGCTTGCGATTTTTAGGGAATGCTGTCTTTCCTTTCACGAAATCAGGGCGTTTGGATGCTGAGCGGAGAGGTTTTTGGGAGGCTGGTCGGCAAATGCTGAGAAATGACTTTTTGGGAGTTGTTCGTTCAGAAGGCATTCGGGGCTATTCTGTTACGGAGGTTGGCCCATGGATCAAAGCTGAGGCACAAGAACGGGGTGAGGTCGAAGAAATCTTTCGAGAAATGGCAATTGACAGTGGGCACAACGCGGTTGTCAAACTGAGTTTCACTCCCACTAGTGAGAGAGTGCTTGATGGATATGGCCACAAAGGCAACCCGTATTACAAGAAGGAGCATAATCGTACGTGGGAGGGACAATGTGTTTCATTGGAGAAGGCTCACCGCCATGAATCCTCGGAGAGTGCCCATCTAGCTAAAGTTAAGGA
>JALZWD010000146.1 GCA_023300365.1 Flavimaricola sp.
ACGCTCATGTGGCGTTTGCGGCCATATCCTTTGACGCGCCGGACAGAAAAGCCCGCATCACACAGGGCGCGGCGCACGTGGCCTGCGGCGGTGTAGGTGGCGAATGTGCCCTGCGGCGCGGTGTGGCGGGCGACGTGTTGCATAAGGCCCGCGTTCCATAATTCGGGGTTTTTGGCCGGGGAAAATCCGTCGAGGAACCATGCATCTGCGCGGCCCTGCCAGAGGGGCAAGGTGTCGCGGGCGTCGCCTTTGATAAGGGCAAGCTTGAGATCGCCTGTGTCGCCCGCAAGCAGGCGTTTGGCATAGGTGGACACAGCCGGGAAGGCCGCGAGGGCTTGGGCCTGTTGGTCGGGGGCCATTGGAAAGGCTTCAAAGCTGGTGAAGTGGAGGGGCGCGTGGTGGCCTGCTGCGTCCCATGCGGCCCATGTGGCGAGGAAATTGAGCCCCGTCCCAAAGCCCAACTCGGCGATATGCAAAGGCCCATCGAACCGAGAAAGCAGATTATTGCCATCCAAAAATACGTGATTGGTTTCGGCCAAACCGTCGTGGATGGAGAAATAAGGATCATCAAAACGCGTGGACACAGGCACGCCGTCATCGCGCCATTGAATGTCTGCGTGCTGGTCCTGCATCGTGATCCGCCCTAAGAGATTTTGAGAGACCATGCGAGAGGACGGCGCAGATGGCAACGCAAGAGATCAATATCGCGGGTGCGGGCATTTTTGGATTGTCGGTGGCCTGGGCGCTGTTGCGGCGGGGCGTGCGGGTGCGCGTGAGCGACCCTGCGCCGATTGCGACACGGACCAGTGGCGGGATCGTGGGCGCGCTTAGCCCGCATGTGCCCGAAAATTGGAACGACAAGAAGGCGTTTCAGTTTCAGAGCCTTGTGATGGCGCACGCGTATTGGGAGGACGTGGCGCGGGCCTCGGACCTGCCCACGGGGTATGCGCGGCTGGGCCGATTGCAGCCATTGGCCGATGACAAAGCGGTTGAACTGGCGCGCGGGCGCGCCGTGACAGCGCAAGAGTTGTGGCGCGGCGAGGCCGTTTGGCAGGTCATCGCGGCAGACGGCACCGCATGGGAACCGCCCAGCCCCACGGGGATGTTGGTGCGCGATACGTTGTCGGCGCATATTCACCCAAGGTTGGCGATCACCGCGTTAAGCCGCGCGATTGAGGCGGGGGGCGGTGTTTTTGGCCCACCAGTTGAGGCCCCGACTGTGTGGGCGATTGGCAGCGCAGACCCTTTGGTGACGGGGGTGAAGGGGCAAGCGGCCCTGTTTGAATTTGACGCGCGCGGTATGCCGCAAATTTTTGCCGATAGTGTGCATATCATTCCGCATTTGGATGGCACCACGGCGGTGGGATCAACCTCGGAGCGGGTATGGGAGAATGACGGGCCGGATGCATTGTTGGACGGTGTGATCGCGCGGGCGCGGGCAGCGGTGCCCAGTTTGGAGACAGCGAGGGTTATTGAGCGGTGGGCCGGGGTGCGCCCACGTGCCAAGAGCCGCGCGCCGATGTTGGGGCCGCATCCAGACAAGCCGGGGGATTTCATCGCCAATGGCGGCTTTAAGATCGGGTTTGGCATGGCGCCATTGGTGGGCGATGTGATGGCCGATTTGATTGTTGAGGGGCGCGATGTGATACCGGAGGCGTTTCGCGCCTAGGCGGGGCGCGCCAGCTCGTCTTTGAGGGCATCCATCAGGCCTTGGAGCATTTTGCGGTAGGCGTCGGTTGCGAGAACGCCCGCATCATCGAACGCGTCCATGCAACCGGCCAACAACATTTCGGGTCCTTGGATGATGCGCGGGCGGAATGGCACCATGCAAAGCCGCAGCGCCGATTGCGCCCGTTCGCCGCCCGCCCGGCCCGCAGCGGCGGACATGATCGCGACGGGTTTGCCAGCCCAAGGGTTGTCTTTGGTGCGGCTTACCCAATCGAGGGCATTTTTAAGCGCACCTGAAATCGATTTATTGTATTCTGGTGTCGAGATGATCACGGCATCCGCAGCCGCGATTTGATTGGCAAGGGTTTGGACGGCGGCCGGAATACCTTGTGCGTCTTCGACGTCGCCATTGTAGAGCGGCAGATCAATATCGCCGATTTCGAAGCTGTTGGGTGCGAAAATTTGCGCTGCTTGGTTCAAGAGCATCCGGTTGTTAGATGTGGCGCGAAGAGATCCGCAAATACCGAAAAGTTGTGTCATTGAGCTGCTCCATCTTACCCGTGCGCAAGGTGTCTTGCTTAGGGTTTGATGTCAATTCACACTCGGGTCACACTCGGGATAGTTGTAACGCCACGATCATAGCGCGAAAGAGGGCCGGTTTGATGCAAAGACCACCAAGCGAGACTGTGAAACCAGAATTGGTGGTGCATGCGGGCATCCCCAAATGTGCGACGTCTTCGCTTCAGATGCTGATGACAAAGCAGGATTTCGCGGTGACGCGCGACCTTGGGTTGGTCTGGATTGGGCGGGGTATCCGTCTTTGGGGTCCGGGCGTTGCGGTCTCGGAGATGATGTATGATCCGGGCGGGACGGTGGACCAGATTGAGGCCCTCGATTTAGACCCCGAGGCGCGATATTTCATGTCCTCAGAGGCTTTGTCGGGCACGATGGAAGTCTTTGAGGCGCTGTCACGCCGCTTTGAGATCAGCCGCGTTATTTTGAGTATCCGTTTGCC
>JALZWD010000147.1 GCA_023300365.1 Flavimaricola sp.
TTCTCTATTGTGCCCTACTCGACCACCGTAAGCATCGGTGCCGATCTTTATAGCCAGTATCGCACGCGCTTTAGCCACAACGACAGCTACTGCCTTGACCTGCCTGAGAGCACATATTTAACGACCCAGATCCCTCACAACACACGCTACGATCAATCCGCCCATTTTGACGCCGATGGCGGCGCGTCGTTCAGCACGGTCCGTGCGGCGACCCAGTGGGTATGTAACCCCGACCCTGCCTCCTATGTCCTGCCATTCACTAATAATTTGGCCGTTATGGAAGAGCATATCGCAGCCCTTGAGGCAGATGCATGGACCTCGATCGAAATGGGCGCCAACTGGGGCGTTGCATTGTTGGATCCTGACACGCGGCCCATTGCCGAAGGTCTTGCCAATCAGGGTATGATTGATCAGGTCTATGCGTCACACCCCGCAGATTACGACATTGGCAACACTCTCAAAGTGCTTGTTTTGATGACCGATGGCGAAAACACTCGTGACTATGTTTTGTCCACCTCACACCGCCATCAATGGTCGGACGTGTGGTTTGCATGGAACATGGAATATGACGATGACGGAAACTTTTTGGGAGACAATTTTGCATATTCGCAAAACCTGGTGGCAACGGCGGCAGACGCATCACTTCGTGGGGTAAACGAGACTTACCAAGATGCAAATTCTAGCCAACAGTTCTTTGTACAGGACCCCGAAGTAAACAACTTTGACGGCGACGGCATTTTCGGCGAGGACTACTATCTTGTTGAAGGTGAATTCGTCGATCACGACAACCGTCCTTGGACAGATCTGCGTCGCGACGACAGCCCGCCGGTTTGGTGGGACGATCGCTACGGCGCACGCCAGCAGTACAACGATATCTGGCGCCGCTTTACCATTCGTGCCCACGCCTGGAATTTCCGCGGCGACCAATACAACGACTTTGGCCTCTTCAACGCTTGGTACGATGATATTGTCACCGTGACATACAGCGATGACAAAGACGAGCGTCTCGACCATGTCTGCTCTGCGGCCAAAGCCGAAGGCATCGTTGTGTTTTCGATTGGCTTTGAGGTGTCCAACCGTGCCGCCGAGGTCATGGAAGATTGCGCCACGTCGCCCAACCACTTTTACCGGGTAGATGGTCTTGAAATCGCCAGTGCCTTTAACTCCATCGCCAATCAAATTTCAGCCCTGAGGTTGTTCCAATGATCCCCAAGTCCCTCTGCGCCTTTGGCCGTCATCTTAAACGCTTTCACGACCAAGAGGGTGGCAATGCGACAATTGAATTTGTCTTGTTTGTCCCTTTCTTCTTCGCCTTTTTCCTCTCCAGCTTTGAGATGGGGATGCTTATGGTGCGCCAAACGATGCTCGACCGCGGCGTTGATTTGACCGTCCGCTTGGTCCGCCTCAATCAGATGGTCAATGCAGATGGCGATTCGGCGGTGAACCGGGTCAACCTGCGACGCTCGATCTGCTTTTTCTCGGGCGGTTTGGTCCCCAGTTGCGACGAGCGTTTGCGTGTTGAAATGATCCGCATGGACCCCCACAATTGGGCGGCCGGTGGTGCCCGTGCGACCACAGGCGGCGCATGTGTCGACGTGGACGACCCGGCCCGCATCGATGGTGTGTTTGACGCAGCCCCCGAGAACGAGCTGATTTTGTTGCGTGTCTGTGCCCTGATCGAACCAATTTCGCTTACCGCAGGCCTTGGTGCCGGTTTGCAAAAGCGCAGCGGCGATAACTATGCACTCTTTTCAATGTCAGCCTTTGTTGTGGAGCCTCTCCAATGATGACCATATCCCAAAAACTTGCCGATATCCGCTCTGGACTGGTGCGATTTGCACGCGACGAAAGCGGGTCTAACACCGTCGAAGCGATGTTGATGATCCCGCTCTTCGTCTGGAGCTTTTTGGCCTGCTATGTCTTCTTTGATGCCTACCGGGTTCAGTCGATTAACGCCAAAGCCGGCTATACAATCGGCGATATCATCAGCCGCCAACAGGCCTATATTACGCCGGAATTCATCGACAGCATGCATAACTTGCAACGCTCGTTGGTGGACAGCCAGACAATTCCGCGCCTGCGCGTCAGCACGTTCGTCTATGACGAGACCTCCGATGAAATCCTCGTAAACTGGAGCGAAGTGCGCGGCGGCGGCGACGAGCTTACCGATGCCCGGCTTGCCACCATGCGGCCCGCAATCCCTGATATGTACGACGGCGAAATTGCGATCTTGGTCCAAACTTCGGTTGATTACGAGCCGATCTTTGCCGCAGGTATCGCACAGATGGACTTTGACGATTTCGTCATCACCAGCCCGCGCGTCGGTCAGGCCTGTTTCCACCCGGTCAACCTTGGGGGCAATCAGGCGACACAAGACCGCGAATGCGTGGTCGGCCAATAGGCCAAAACCAAAACACTGAAAATTTGCCAGCGGCGCCTTACTCGGGCGCCGTTGGTGCATCTGCCTTGTGCTGCGGCAACAAAATCGCAATTTGCTCGGCCATGGTGCGCGTTGGTGGGCCGGGCAATACGCCCCCCACGCCAATCCGCCGCCCCAAACGCCACCAAAGCCCCGGCGCCCAAGACCGTTTTGCTTTGTGATCCAAGACGAGGGTAAATCCATTTGACGGTTTGAACGCAAAGGTGCCGCGCACCACCGCGTGCATCTCGTCCCAACCTGCGATCATTTTCCCCGATGTGTCCTCAACCCCGCGCACCGTCACAGCCACGCCCACCTTGGTGCATTGGCGCATGCGTTCCGCCAAGAAAATGACAGCCGCCCCGAAGCACAGCAGAACCAATGTCGCAACAAGGCCCAGTGACGCGGCAAACGCCAGCCAAATGACGATAATGCCCAGCGCATAATAGGCCCCCAAGGCAAGCCCCCTGCGCCCGCCTGTTGGCCAAACACTGCTGTAAATTCCATCTTGGTCGGGTGTGAACATCGCAAAATCCTCTCCGCTGTGTCCCTACCTCGCTCCCTCCAAAGACACCAGCACGTGCATCGCAAAGATTGACGTCCCAGCCCTGCCAAGTCAGGTTTGGAATATCCTTATTTCACAGAGACTTTTTTCACAGATGAATTATTTCACCTATTCACTCTGCGCACTTGCGTGCATTCCGCATGCTGCGGCCGCAGAGATAGAAATTTCCGATTTCGCAGAAAATGTCGTGACCCATGTGCTCTTGCATGAACTGGCACATGCTATTTTCCGTGAATTGGACGTTCCAATTTTGTCAAATGAAGAGGCGCAGGCAGACGCGTTTGCGACATTCTACGTCACCCAATACCTAAAGGACGAGGCCCCTGATATCATCCTTGCGCGCGCCAATTCATGGCTGTTTGAAGACAGCGAAGTAAGCCCCCAAGATTACGATCACAAAGGCGAGCATCCGCTTGATGTCCGCCGGGCCTATCAAACACTTTGCCTGTTTTACGGTGCCGACCCAGCCGAATATTCTGGCTATGTTGATTTTGCGGGCTTCTCTGAACGAGATCTCGCGGAATGCAGCGATACCGCTCCGGATCAATTTGCAGCGTGGACAGGAATTGTCGAAGACCTCCAACAGCAAGGCGGACGCGCCAGCATTGAGGTCATTTACGGCGAAGGGCCAATGGCATCCGCATTCATGGAAACCGGCCTGCTTGAAAAGGTGGCCGAAATAGCCGCGACTTTGCCGTGGGAAAACGGCGGCATTACATTGCACTTTGACCATTGCGATCGCGGCGCATTTTGGAGCCGCACTCAAAGAACAATCCTGCTATGCGATGATTACGTCGCGCGCTTTATCGAACAAGGTGCGGCTCTGTAAGCTACAAATCACACGGCACTTAGGATGCGGCGTTTTCCAAAGGCCGCATTGTCCCCAAGCGGTCACGTCTTGGTCGCGCCGCGTACACCACTTGTGGCCTAGCTGCGCGCCGCCGTAACCTCATACCCCCGCTCTTCAGGCTCATCATCCAACATTTCAGCCGGAAAACCCGGCGCCAAAATGCTCAGGCCCGTCGCCTCTTCTAGGCGTTCAATGATCCGGTCCGACTGCGCTCTGGCGCCATATCTGTCGATCCCGTCTTGCAAAATTTGGATCATCAGTGGGCTGATTTCCAACGGCACATCATGCTCTTTGGCGATGCTTTGGAACAGACCAATGTCCTTCTTGACCAAATCCATGGTGAAATTGATATCGCGGCACCCGTTCAAAATCATCTGGCTTTCCGTCTCATGCACAAACGACGTGCCCGAGCTGATCTTAATCGCCTCAAATGTCGTTGCCATATCAAGACCCGCCGCCTTCATCGTCACCATCGCCTCGCACACCGTCAAAAGATTGGCCGTGGCAAGATAGTTGGTCATGACCTTAAGCGTGCTGGCCGTCCCTAAATCGCCAGTATGCAACACCCGCCGCCCCAACACGGTGGTCAATGGCATCACTGCCTCGAAGGTCTCGCGCGTGCCGCCCACAAAGATAGAAATGTTGCCCGTCGCCGCCCGGTGGCACCCGCCCGACACCGGACATTCCGCAGCCATCCCCCCCTTGGCGATCACTTGCGCCCCAAGGTTTTGCACGTCTTGGGCATCGGTGGTCGACATTTCCATCCAAATCTTGCCCGGCGTCACCTCGGGCAACATCGCCTCAATAACCGCGCGGCAGGCCGCAGGACTGGGCAGGCATGTAATCACCGCTTCGCACGTACGCATCATCGCCGCAGGGCTCTCGCCGTCCGCCGCACCGTGGCCGACCATCTCGGCCACAGCTGTAGCATCCAGATCATGCACCTGCACCTGATGCCCGTTGCGGATCAAACTGCCCGCCAACTTGGCGCCCACATTTCCCAAACCGATAAACCCAACCTTCATGGCACGACCCCTTTTCCCAATGTTCCGCCAAATCTGGCCCAGCCTGCGCAAGGGTCTATGTCAAACGCGACCCCTCAGGGGCCATTCCGTACCAAATCCGTCGATTGCCCCCATGCCCCGCTTGCCCTCGCACACCCCCACCCCTTACAACACGGTCATGAAATGCGCGGTGCTTATTCCCTTTTTGGCCCTCATGGCCTGTGCCCAGTTCCCCCAACTTGATGCGCGGGTCGATGCGGCCGAACAAAGCGCCCCGCCACCGCCGCTTCTCACGGCCGACCAACTCGTGTCGCATACGCCCCAAACCACAGTCGCCCCGCCAAGTGCGGCCCCCGGACGCCTCGCGGCCTTGCGCGCACGGGCGGGACGTTTGCGTGGCCCTGTGATCGATCCCGCCACACGCGCCCGCATGGCACGCGGCGTCTCCAACCCATTCTAAGCCGCCCGACCACACAGCCTTTGTTGATCCCCTGCCCCAGACAGGCTAACAGCGGCGCACTGTCACTGTCTCTTGATCTTTAGGAAATGCACATGTCTTCACCCGCCCCCCTTCGTCTTGGAATTGCAGGCCTCGGCACTGTGGGCACCGGCATTGTGCGGATCATACAAAATCACGGTGGCCTGATCGCCGCCCGCGCTGGCCGCGCGATTGAAATCGTGGCCGTCACCGCCCGCGACAAAGACAAAGACCGCGGCATCGATACATCAGGCTATGTTTGGGCGCAGGATCCCGTTTCCATGGCCACGCGCGACGACATCGACGTATTTGTCGAACTGATCGGCGGCGAAGACGGCCCCGCAAAAGACGCAACCGAAGCTGCGATTGCCGCAGGCAAAGACGTGGTCACCGCCAACAAGGCCCTGCTGGCGATGCACGGCCAGCCCCTCGCCCTATTGGCCGAAAACGCGGGCCAAGTGATCCGCTATGAGGCCGCCGTCGCAGGTGGCATTCCCGTCATCAAGAGCCTGACTGAAGGACTTGCTGGCAACGAAATCAACCGCGTGCTGGGCGTGATGAACGGCACCTGTAACTATATCTTGACCCGCATGGAAAACGCCGGGCTTACCTATCAAGAGGCCTTTGACGAGGCCGATGGCCTTGGCTTTCTCGAGGCCGATCCCAATTTGGACGTGGGCGGCATTGATGCGGGCCACAAACTTGCGATCCTCTCCTCGATTGCTTTTGGCACACAGGTGGATTTCGCCGGGGTCGAGCTTGAGGGCATTGGTGCCATCAGCATCGATGATATCCGCCAAGCCGCCGATATGGGCTACCGCATCAAACTATTGGGCGTGGCGCAAATGACAGGACGCGGTCTTGAACAACGCATGTCGCCCTGCCTTGTGCCCGCGCTTTCGCCTCTCGGACAGCTTGAGGGCGGCACAAATATGGTTGTGCTTGAGGGCGACGAAGTCGGCCAAATCGTGCTGCGCGGCGCGGGCGCCGGATCAGGCCCCACCGCAAGTGCGGTGATGGGCGATGTGATCGATATCGCACGCGGCACCCGCCTGCCCGTCTT
>JALZWD010000148.1 GCA_023300365.1 Flavimaricola sp.
CGGAAGAGGGAAAAGGCCAGAAAGGCGACGGCCAGCATCACGAAAACGGATTGCACCAGCCGTTTGAGGATGAAATAGACCATCGCCTTTGTGTTGCTCTAGGGTTTGCTCAGTTGACCGTGACCCAGCGCAGCATAAAGAAATTGTCGGCCCGTTGGGTTAGGGTGACGTTATCCTTGGCGGCCCAAATCAATGGCTGTGTGTAAAGCGGAATATAGGCCACTTCGTCTTGGGTAATGGCGATCACTTCATCGACCAGAGTTTGACGGGTCGTGGGATCAATCTCTTGTTGAATGAGTGGCAAGAGTTCATCCACGCGGGCGTTGGAGTAATTGCCAAAGTTCCACGAGCCAAGCTTGGCCTCGTCGTCTTGGGTGTGCATCAAGAAACGGATGGGATGCTCCATATCAAATGTGCCGGGCGACCAGCCGAGGAGATACATGTCGAAATCGTCCTCGCGCAGTTGCGGCCAGTAGTCGCGCACGGGGCCAGTGGACAGCTCGGCATTCAGGCCCACGGCGGCGAACATGGATGCCGCAGCACGGCAGAGCGCTTCGTCGTTGATGTAGCGGTCATTGGGGCATTTGAGGCCAAAGGAGAACCCGTCAGGATAGCCAGCCTCGGCGAGCAATGCGCGGGCGCGGTCGGGGTCATAGGCGGGGCGGTCTGTGTTGGCCTCGGAGAAGCCGGAAATGCCAGCAGGGACCAGTTGGCTTGCGGGCTCAATCTTGCCACGGAACAACACGCGGTCGATGGAGGCCAGATCAATGGCATGGGCGGCGGCAAGACGCACGCGAGGGTCGGCAAAGGGATTGGCGCCGTCGATATCGGAGGAATAAAGCAGGCTTTCGTGCTCGTGACCAAATCCGAACATGATGACACGGGTTTCTTCGCCTTCAAGGACCTGAAAGCCATCGCGGCCCTCAACCTGCGCCACGTCTTGCAACGGGATCGGTTGGATAAAGTCGATGTCGCCAGACAGCAGCGCGGCAAGGCCCGTGGCCGAATTGCCGATGGGTGTAAACACGGCTTGGGTTACGTTGTGCTGGGCCTCGTCCCACCATGCGCCGTGGGGCACGAGGGTGGTGCGCACGCCGGGATCGCGGCTGGCCAATGTGAAGGGGCCAGTGCCGTTGACGTTCATTGTGGCGAAGTTTTCAGCATCGCGCGCGGGCAGGGCGGCGTCGTTGGCTTCGGCCCAATCTTTGTCGAGGATCATAAAGTTGGCGATGGAATCGGGGAACAGTGGGTTGGGCGCGGTGGTGACGAAATCGATGGTGAAATCATCGACCACGCGCACCTCGGCTACGGGCGCGAACCATGACCGGACATCGGCGGCCTCGCTTGAGGCGCGTTGGTAGGAGAACATGACGTCTTGCGCGGTGAAGGCTGCGCCGTCTTGGAATGTGACGCCTTGGCGCAGGGTAAAGCGCCAGCCGTTTTCGCCCTCGAGCGGTTCCCAAGACGTGGCAAGTGAGGGTTCGATGGACATGTCTTGGCCACGGCGCACGAGGCCTTCGTAGACGTTATTGAGAAACGACAGCACCGGAGCGGAGTTGACCGCGTGGGGATCCATGGTTTGCGGATCAGTGGTAGAGGCCCAACGCAGAGTTTCGGCAGAGACGCTCATGGCGCAAAGGCCAAGTGCGCTGCCCAATAGGGCGGAAATTAGAGTGCGACGACGTGACATGGTTTATCCCTCCGGTGCAGATGATTGCCAAAGAGTAAATTTTTCGTGAGGAAGGTCAAGAACAATGGGGAGATAAGTCGCCCTAAAGCGCACCTTGGGGTTGATTTTGCATGTTGGCAAACGGCCGCGTGTTTTTGTGGGTTCAGGTGAGCAATAGTGAGAAGGTTGGGGTCAATTTGAGAAATTAGATTTTGCCTGTGGGTCGCGATAGCGTTTTAGGGATTGTTTTGCGGCTCGGTGCGCGTTCCAATTGGGCGTCCGCGGGTAGGATGGGTTTGGGAGATTGATTTGTTGGCGCAACGAACACGCATTGCCAGTGAGGCGCAGGCTACGGCGGCCTGGGGCGGCTGGGTTGAAGATGGACGCGGGTGTGGCGGCGTGGCGGGCCAAGGTGGCGCAGTGAAAGCCATCCTAAGGGGTGCGCGATGAAGTGGGACGAATTCGCCCATTGGGGCAAGCATGTATCCGATTGGGCCGCAGAGTATCAGCAGACACTGCGCGACAAGCCTGTGAGGGCCCAGACCGCGCCGGGCGAGATCGCGGCGCAATTGCCGCTTGCCCCGCCCGAAAGCGGCGAGGGGATGGACGCCATTTTGACAGATTTTGAGCGGATCGTCATGCCGGGGATGACCCATTGGCAGCACCCCCGCTTTTTCGCATATTTCCCTGCAAATGCCGCGCCGCCGTCGATGTTGGCCGAAATGTTGGTCACAACAATCGCGGCGCAATGCATGCTGTGGCAGACGTCGCCTGCGGCCACGGAAGTTGAGGGCGTGATGGTGGAATGGTTGCGCCAAGCGTTGGGTCTTGGGGCGGGGTTCACCGGTGTGATCCAAGACAGCGCGTCGTCCGCGACCTTGTCGGCAGTGTTGACCATGCGTGAACGTGCCAC
>JALZWD010000149.1 GCA_023300365.1 Flavimaricola sp.
AGATCGGTTCTAACTCTTAACCAGATTAAGGCTAAATTATGAACAGTGTCTAAACACCTGTTCCAAATGGCGGAATTTTGCCATTTCATTGCGCGTAAAATGCCACGATCGCCGTGACACACCCGATCCGGCATTCTCGCTGCCGCCTCTCACCCCCCTGTGGTCTGTTTGCATGGGCAACGCACCGCAGTGCGGTGAGCCCTTGCCCGTCTTACCGCAGACGGGCAAAGCTAGGTCTATGTTGTCTGCCCCCAATTCCCCCTCGGATCCTCCGCCGCTGATGTCTTGGCCTGTGGTCTTGTTAATTGCGTTAATTGTCCTGCCCGAACTTGTGCTGATAATTGCTGATGCCGGCTGGATTGGCACGCGGCGCTGGCGTGCTCAGGCCTATACCTACGGTGCCTTTTGGGCCGGCATCCTAGGGGATTGGACTCCCAACTATACCGCCCAACCTTTCGCAATGTTCTTTAGCTACAGCTTTCTACACGCGGGGGCCGGGCATCTGTTTGGCAATGTTGTCGCCCTCGCGTGGTTGGGACAGATCGCCCATGAACGCCTTACGCCAAAACGTCTTTTTGGCCTTTATGCTGGGGCGACCTTGGGCGGCGCATTAGCCTATGCTGCTTTATCCACGTCTTTTGTGCCAATGGTTGGTGCATCGGGGGCAATCTTTGGGCTGGCCGGGGCATGGCTTGTTTGGGCTTGGCAGGATCAACCCGACAGTGCTCACGCCTGGCGCTTTGCTGGACAAATGACCTTTCTAGTAATCCTTCTCAACGCAGCTATTTGGTATTTACAGGACGGTAATCTTGCGTGGGAAACGCACTTAGGCGGTTTTGCTGTCGGCGCAGCTTTGGCCTCTGTTTTACCTCGGCGGTCATAACATCCTGCTCACCGTCACGGTGCTCAAAGGCTCCTTTAATGGTCCTCCTTTCATTGTCCTCGCGACCCAAGAAAGGACATCACACCATGCCCGAGACCTCGCCTCGTCTTGCTCTGCCTATGATTCAACCTGCACAGGCTCAAAAGCACGTCACCCATAACGCCGCCCTAGCGGTGCTTGATACACTCACCCAATTGGTGCTTGAAGGGATAGGGGCCGAGACCCCACCAGCGGGGGCCAGTGAAGGCGAAACATGGGCCTTAGGAACGCTTCCCACCGGAGACTGGGACGGTCAGTCAAACCAAATCGCCACCTTTCAAAACACGGGCTGGATTTTCATTCCTCCCCAAGAAGGATGGCGCGCGTGGGACAAGGGCACGTCCGAATATAGGGTCTATACAGGAGGTTCATGGTCGGTATTCACATCTAGCGGCACTCCCAACTTGCAAAACCTAACGGGGGTGGGCATCGGCGCCACCTGGGATGCAATCAATCGCCTCTCTGTCTCTGCCGATGCGACCCTTTTGAACAACGCAGGCGCAGGCCATCAACTCAAGATCAACAAATCAGCCACTGCTGAAACTGCGAGCCTATTGTTCCAAACCAACTGGTCGGGTCGCGCCGAAATGGGCACTTCAGGTTCCGATGATTTTGCCATCAAGGTCAGTGCCGATGGCAGCACCTTCACCACAGGCCTCAGCCTCAAAGCAGATAGCGGCATTGCCGAAGTACAGGCCGTCAGCGGCCCCGGCGTCTTTATCGCGGATGACACGGCCACGCTGATTGCAACCCCCTCGATTGCCGGATTTGTCCTGATCACCGTGTCGGGCAACGATCCTCGCAGCGACGTCAGCGCCATTTTGGCCCAAGATACAGGGTCTACACCGGCGCTTCAGAGTCTATTCGCCACTCCCTTGGTGGATCTCCTCTCCGGCGTGCTTGCAGGCACCAACGCGACAGACGGCTCTCTGGGGATCTCTGCCGTCACAGGCGGCCTGTGGATCGAGAACCGTCTCGGCTCAGGCCAGACCATCAACATCACCTTCATGGGCGGGCTCTAACAGCCCTAGCGCTGCACCCTGCCCTTCAACCATCCAAGGTAGGCCTTGTCAGGGCTGGTCAAGCGTGGCCGCCCTGATGAAACCCAGAAGGCCCGCCATTCCGCCTCAAGCGCATAGATGTCCATCCCCGGCGCCATCTCGCGCGCGGCATCTTGAGTGGCGGGCGACATTGTCGGACCAAGGCGCACAGGCGCGTCGTCTTCAACCAGACGACGCCGCTGCACCAGAATGATATCACCAGGCTCTTCTACCAACGTATAATCGGGCAAGTTATCGCTTTCGATCATCCGGCGCACCGCGGCGCGAAACACACGCACAGGTGCGTCGCTGCCGGCCTTTTCATGCAGCAGCGGCAGTTTGATCCGCCACTCGCGCTGATTGCCGCAATGCTTACGAGACAATTCATAAAGCCGCCGCTCCAGTGGTTTGCGCAATCCAAAGTAATCGCGGCTCAGCGTCAGCACCGATTTCGCCTGCACCGCTCGAAACAGCCATTCAGACAATGTAATCGACACAGACACCATTCGCCCCTCGCGGCCGCCTTTGGGTTTGGTGCGCCGCACAATCTCCCAGCTTTCGATCAGGCCAAAGCCGGATGTGGTCTCCTCACCCCCCACCGAAATATTGGTGGTGATACGCGTCCCCGCCAGTCGCTCAAAGGCCTCGCGCAGCCGCGTATAGCTATCGCCACCCGTATCGCGATTGGTCGCCAACAAAAAGTCATGCGCCGTTAACCGCAAGGTCCGCGTGATCTCGCGCCCTGCATTTAGCGCCGCCATCAACTGGCTGATGCAATAAATAAGGATATCTTTGTCATGGATCGTGGCCCTGCCCCGCACGCTTGGCGTCACAGTCACCTGCATTCCGTTATGAGTATAGCTGCGAATATTCCGATCCGGCCGCGTGGCCAGCGAAAACATCGGATGCTCCATCGAGCCTAGATCATCCTTGGGGGAAGCCCCCAGAATATCACAAACGAAAAAGTCACGCATCGCTCAGGTCTCCCCAAACATTACGCAACCAAGAAGCGCTTCGCGCCCAAACCTTGGTGGTCATACTAACTCTGCCTCATCCTGTACCCCATTTTTAGATTCGGGGTTTCAGTGACACTCACCCTAGAGTTATCCACAGGATGCGTAAACCGGCAGCTCGGATTTCATCGCCGTTTCAGAGTCGCCTCTTTGGGGTATCAGAGTCAGTCTATCGGTGGTTCAGAATCGCTTTAAATTTTTAAAATGCCCTTTTTTTTATTTATTTCAGCAAGTTACCGAGATCGCCGAGATCCCTTAACGATTCAATAACTTAAAATAACTTGGCATTTAGATCACAAACACACACAGCCATTCCCTCAAAAACCCTTGTTTTGCTTAGAAAAGGTAAGGAAAGTGATTTCAATTCTTTCATGTCACAGGTTTTTCGGTATATTGACGAAAAAGCAGTACATATGGGGATAAACCATGTCAGGCGAGGCGCTCCCACCTTATTTCCGCATTAATCCCGATGCAGCCCTTAGCGATCTTGGGGAGGCCACAGGCACCCAAGGTTTCGCTGATATCGCGCGCTCTTGCGCGGCGGGCCGAACCGATCTTGAGAGCCGCGGCTTAGAAGAAACCGGCGAACGTGCCCTGCGCAAATTCTCTACTTGGGAGATTACTCGATACCTGATCCCCGTGGCCAGCGCCCATTTCCGCCGCGTGTTGCGTTCAAATCCCGACCTGCCTCAAGGCACCTCCGAGACAGACGGCGGTGCCAAATGGTTTACTCTTGATGAGGTTCTACGCCTGCGGGCGTTTTTTGGCAGCGAGGGATCCAAAGCGAAAGAATACCTCCCCTACCGTCCTGAAGGCTTGCCCGCGAAAATGGTCGCCGTTGCCAATTTCAAAGGCGGCGTTGGCAAAACATCCACTGCTGCGCATCTCGCGATGTCTGCGGCCCTTGATGGCTATAAGGTTCTGGTGATTGATCTTGATAGCCAAGGGTCGATGACCTCTATTTTTGGCGGCAAAATCGCCGATGAATGGGAAACCGTCTTCCCGCTGCTGGCGCGGCATTACGCGGGTACATTGCGCGAAGAAAACCAGCGCAGATTGGATCGTGGCGATCCCCCTACCCCGCTGGACGAAACCCTGACCGAAGCTTTGGACGTTAAGGCCGGGGATCTAATCAAGCCCACGCATTGGCCCAATATTGATCTAATTGGTGCGCAGCTCAACCTTTACTGGGCCGAATTCCAGATCCCCGTTTGGCGCATGCAAGCGCGCGGTTGGAAGCTTTGGGATGCTTTATCAGAAGTTCTCGAAGCGGACGGTGTGCTTGATAGCTACGATCTTGTGTTCATCGATACCCCCCCTGCCCTTGGGTACCTCACGATCAATGGGCTTGCGGCGGCGGATATCCTTTTGGTTCCGATGGGCGCCTCTTTCCTTGAGTTTGACAGCACAGGCCGCTTTTTTGATATGTTGCACACCACGTTCAAATCCATCGAGGATGGTGAAAACGTTGCCGCGCGGGCACTTGGGCGGCCCGAGATTGCCTTTGAATGGGATGCTGTTCGGGCGGTTGTCACCCGGTACGATGGCACCCAACAGGCGGAATTGGCGGGATTGATGCAGGCCTATTTGGGCCGCACGCTTTCCCCTCACCGTCAGGATTTCACCGCGATGATCGGGCAGGCCGGCGAGAATGTGCAAGGTATCTATGAGGCCGATTACCGCGATTTTAACCGCGAAACCTATGTGCGGGGTCGTGAGACATTTGATGCTACCTATGCGGCCTTCAAGGCACTCTTATTGGGCACTTGGCGGCGCGATGAGTTAGAGCAACAGACCCCCTAAGGTTTCGAAAACGAAACTTATCCACAGGCTGGAGGAAGAGTAGATGGCAAAGCGCAGACGGTTAGGCCCCGCAAGAATGACAGACACGCCTCAGGAGGGCGCACAGAGCCTCTCTGGGCCCTTTGGCAGGCCGCCCATTGCTGATGTGGCAGGCGAAGCCTCTACCGCAGCAGCCTTCAACGAAATGGAAGAGACGCTGCGCACCGCTCGCGAAGAGGGGTTGTTGATACAGAAATTGCCCCTCACCTCGGTCGACGATAGCTATCTGGTGCGGGACCGTATCGCCGTGGACCCAGAAGAAACGCGCGCCTTGATGGAAAGCCTGCAAATGCGCGGTCAACAGGCCCCGATCGAGGTGGCGGATCTGGGCGATGGGCGTTTTGGCTTGATATCTGGCTGGCGACGCCTCTCTGCTTTACGGGCTCTGAAGGCTGAAACGGTGCTGGCTGTGTTGCGCAAACCCGCCGAATCCTCTGATGCTTATCTTGCGATGGTTGAGGAAAACGAAATCCGCGTCGGGCTTAACTTCTACGAACGCGGCCGTATCGCGGCGCGTGCGGCAGATATGGGCGTTTATCCATCGGACGCAGAGGCCCTCAAGGGATTGTTCCCCACGGCCCCTCGTTCACGGCGCTCCAAAATAGGGTCGTTTGTGCGTATCGTTCGCGCTCTTGATGATGTGCTGCGCTTCCCGTCGGTCTTTACCGAAACCAGCGGTTTAGCATTAGCCAAGGCAATGACGATGTACCCTACGCTTGGGGCCGCAATCCGTGTGCGGCTCACCGCGGCACCGGCGGAAATTGCACAACAGGAACAGGCCGCCATCGCCGAGGTGCTTGCGGGGATCGAGGCCAGCTCGACAGCCAAGCAGGTGGATATGTCCAAAGGGGGGCGTCCAGCCAAAGATCCGCCCGAAGTCGTGGATCTGGGGGCGGGCCTGGTGGCCCATGTGTATCACGACAATGGCCGTATTACCCTTAGCGGTCCCGCCTTGCTGGATGCTGACGGGCGTTCAGAAGTCCTCCAAAAACTACATAAATAGAGTCTATTTAGGTACTTTAGAGTCTATTTTTCCTGTGGATAAGTTTCGACTGCGAAACACTGACCGTGATCATTCATCGTCGCTTTGACCCATGTTGTGATGGTGTTGCTTGATCGCGTCCTCGATGTTTTCAAAGTAGGTTAAGTGACCATCTTCCAAAACCATCCCTACATCGCAAAGCTTTCGCAGCTGTGGCGTCGCATGGCTCACCACAATCGCGCCAGATGTTTTCATCCGCTCTTCAAACACTGCTTGGCTTTTGATCCGAAACGCCACGTCGCCAACGCTTGTCACCTCATCCACCAGATAGGTATCAAATGGAATACCGATGGACACACCAAAGGCGAGCCGCGACCGCATGCCAGCGGAATAGGTGCGCACAGGGCTGTGGAAATGTGGTCCTAGCTCGGCAAAATCCTCTACGAATGCCACCAGACTGTCGGTATCCACGCCGTACACCCGTGCAATAAATCGGGTGTTCTGTGCGCCGGACATATCGACATGAAAGGATCCGGCAAAGCCCACGGGCCACGACACCGTACCGGTAAACTCAATACTGCCCTCATCTGGATCAATGGTGCCGCCAACCATCTCCATCAAGGTAGATTTACCCGCACCATTGCGCCCTAAAAGCCCCACTGACAGGCCAGAAGGGATATCAAGCGAGATATTGCGCGCCACAACCTTATAGCCGTCCTTGGTCCAAAAAGACTTCGAAAGGTTTTTAAATCGGATCATCGCACTTACCGACGATCACGCAGGGAGTAGTACACAAGGGCAAGGATCGACCAGGCCAGAAATGTAAACAAGACCACCATCCCTAGGATCAGCCCATGCTGGGGATATTCCGATCGTTCAGCAATCGTGGGCTGGATATAGGCCGCAAGATACAGGTTCTGTCGATTGGCCTCTGCTCGTGCTGCGTCAAAGGCGGCAAGCGCTGCGACATAACTTTGCTCGGCAAATTCACCGTCCACTGCCAGGCTTTCGAAGTCAGCAATCGTTTGGGCATAACTTTCACCACCACCACCAAATTGTTGGCGCTCGGCGGCGATCTGAAGCTCTATGGCATCAATGCGGGCTTGGGCTTGGATCATTCGAGGATCGCCTTCACGCGCGTTGGTCGACAAAAGGTCAAAGTCGATACGAGCTTCGGCCAATAGGGTCTGCAAAGCGTTCAACAGACCCATTTGCCCCTGAATGTCTGCCGAGACATCGACAATTTCATTTTCGATCCGGAAAGCTGTCAGGGCCTCACGGCTGTCTTTCAGGCGCTCGATTGCAAGGTCTAGGTCTTCTTGCGCATAGCGTGTCGCATCCGACCGTGCCGCGGCCGCAAGGCCATTAATCATCGTCGTGCTCTCGGCGTAGATCGCTTCGGCGATGGAGCGAGCCTCTTGTGGTGTAAAGGCGCGCACCTGAAGCTCGATGAGGCCCGAGTTTTGATCATACGACAGGCGCACCATGCGTTGCCAATACCGTGTTAAATCCTCAATCGTGCCATCAAACGTCATGCCCCAACGATTGCCGGGTGGGTGAAATCCAAATGCAGGGTCTTTCTCAATATGGCGCGAAAACATCTCCCGTAGATCGAGTTGGTTGTCGATGGTCTGCACCAACTCTTGGCTGCGGATGAATTCATACAAAACATCGCTGTCCTGCGCCCCGCTTGAGCCAACACCCAAGGTTGCCCCCAGCCCCCCCAATAGTTCTGACGCGCTCGCGGTATCTTCCGAGCGGACGGTAAACCCCAATGTAGAGGCAAATTGATCTGCAGCGCGGTTCGCCAAATACCACCAAGTCACGGCAAATGGGGCGACAACCAAAATGAGGAACGACAACAATAGCCCCCAATGCCGCTTTTGGCGGCGGGCAGGTTCCGCAACGGGGCGCACGACAATCTCGGGCCGAGCTCGTTTTTTGCCCATAGGTTTATTTGGAGCATTGCGCTTGTTTTTCGGCCCAGACTTCTTTGGGGTCGCTGCCGCAGAAGGGGCAGGGGTGTCCACTTGTTTAGGGTCGGTCAATGTATATGGGGTGTCCGTCATGGGATGTCCGTCATGTGGGGGTAGGCGGCCTTTGTCGCGGTTTCCCACAGCCTATCCCGACTTGGCCTGTTCTGCCAGCAGATGTGCGGGTTCATATTGCCCGCGCCGCCGCAACAGCCCGTGTCGCAGACCCATCCACATCATCTTAGAGTATAGTCTGCGTTCGGACGGGGTGTAATATCGCCCGCGCCGGGCCCATAAAACGATGTACCACAACATGGCAGCAGGAAAGACAATTGGCCCGGCTGCTTGTCGCGCGATGCTCACGCCATTGCGGCAATGGTAGTAAATTTTCCATAAGGGCCGATAGATAAATCCCTCACCCATAGTGCCGCAATCATGCTCAAATCGTACACCGGGCAAAAGCATCATGCCAACTCCGGCGCGGCGCATTCGCAGGGAATATAAAACGTCATCCCCATAAATGAACAAGCCGCCCTCTGGCAGGCCCACTTGGGCGGCGGCATCACGATGCACAAAATACCCTACAAACGAGGCAATATCGATAGGATGGGCGGCAGCGTCTGGGGCAAAAGCCACATCAGGTAGGTGAAACCCCGCACGATTTCCTTTTATTAGAGTCTGCAAAAAGAGACCAAGGGCCCAAAATGGGTTACGTGAGGGGCGGTTCATCTCGCACAATGTGCCATCCGGGTAAAACACCGCGGCGGCCACCACCCCGGTGCCAATGGGTAAATCTGCCGCTTCGGTGCGAAACCGCGCCAAGGCGCCGGATGCGGGACGGGCGTCGTCGTCCATCAATACCGTCCACTCGGGGTCGAATAGATCGCGCATTTCGCGCATACCGGCCTCGAACCCTCCGGCCCCCCCGGTGTTGTCTTTCAGGCGTACGGCTTTTAATCGTGGGTCGGTTTGTGTGGCCAGCCAGGCGTGCGTGCCGTCACTGCTGGCGTTATCCACCACCACAATATGATCGACCTCTTCGGCCAAAAGTCGTGCGAGGGTAACCTTCAGTTGCGCCACCCGATTATAGGTAACAACAACTGCGCCCAGTGTCACAGCGGTGCCTTAGAAAACACAGGGGCAGGGGTGCCGGCCTTGCGTGCCGCCAAAAAGGCCTGCGCGCAATCCAACGCCTCACGGATCGTCACATCCATATCCAAATAGCGGTATGTGCCTAAGCGTCCCACAAAGGTCACGTTGCGCTCTGCCTCCGCACTGGTCACGTAGTCGGCCAACAGGGCTTTCTCTTCTACTAAGCGGATCGGATAATAGGGAATGTCCTCAGGCCCGCATGCCCGCGCAGACTCGCGGTACAGCACCGATCCCTCATGGCTTTCCCAAGGGCTAAAGTGTTTGTGCTCGGTGATCCGCGTGTGGCCAACGTCAGGGTCGCCGTAATTCATGACCGCACAGCCCTGCCAATCGCCCTCGTGATGGAATTCTTCAAAATCCAATGTCCGGTATCCAAGTCGCCCCTTGGCATAACCAAAATACCCGTCCAATGCCCCCGACCAGAAGACATGATCATAAGAATGCCCCTTATTAGGGTCGAATTCCGTGTTCAAATGTACATCGATATTGGGGTGATCCAAGATACGCTCGACGAGCACAGTATAGCCCTCCGATGGCATCCCCTGATGGGCATGGAAAAAATAGTTGTCGTCATAGTTAAACCGCACCGGTAGGCGCTTGAGAATGCTCGCGGGCAAATCGCGCGGCGAACAGCCCCACTGCTTCTCAGTATAGCCCTTGAAAAATGCCTCATAAAGCGGACGGCCAACAAAGGCTAAAGCCTGTTCCTCAAAGGTTTGTGGATCAGCTATATCCTCGGCTTGGGCTGCGATGAAATCGCGTGCCTCTTGGGGCCGCATCGTTTTGCCAAAGAACTGGTTGATCGTGTGCAAATTGATCGGCAGCGAGAAAACTTGTCCCTGGCTGGTCGATTTCACTCGGTTCTTATAGGGCTCAAACGTGGAAAATCCGGTGACATAATCCCAAACCTGCGTGTCATCAGTGTGAAAGATATGGGGCCCGTATGTATGCACCATCACGCCTGTATCCGCGTCCCGCGCGGTATGGCAATTGCCCGCTACATGATCGCGGGCATCCAACACGGTCACCTTAAAGCCTTCGTCGGCCAATGCGCGGCCAATCACAGCACCGGAAAACCCTGCCCCCACCATCACCACATGTTCAACCATATCTGCCCCACATCATTATATGCTCTCCCTAGCACATCTATGCTTTACTGCCATCGGTACTGGGGGGGCAATGGGCGTGAACGAACGAGGGGAAAGAGGGAAAACGATTGGGCACTCCCCGATGGCCGAGTTCGCGCCAAACTAAGCGGATATTTGCGTGTTTTTGTGGGGTAATATGGCCCCTCGAAGGGGATTGTTTACAATTGCTTCCAAACGCCCATGAATTGCCCAAAACTGGCCTTTGCTGGGGCAGGAACCCGAGGCCTTTTAATCGGGTGCCCGCCTAAAATAGTTGCAACGTGCGGGTGCTTTGTCAAAAAAGGGACGGTTCTGATGGCCTTGAACGCACACGAGCAATATATCCTAGAGTTGATCAACCGCGGGCGGCTTGATCCGGTGGCTGAGGCGGCCCGATACGGCATTGACCTCAACGAAGGTCTGACGCCTGGCCAGATTGGCACTGGCAGCCAACAGGTCTTGGCCCCCAACAGCCAGCTTAGTGAAGCCGCTACCGCACATTCTATTTGGATGATGCAGACCAATACCTTTAGTCACACAGGCCAAGGCGGCTCGAGTGCCTTTGATCGCATCACCGACGCGGGCTATACCTTTACCGGCCCTTTCCAAACCTATGGCGAAAACCTTGCTTATGGTGGGAACACCGCCGGAATTGACCTCAATGAACAGGCCGAGATCCGCTATGACAATTTGTTCCTGAGCGCGGGTCACCGTAAAAACACCCTCAATGAAGACTTCCGCGAGGTGGGCATCGCCCATGAACAGGGCATGTTCAACAATTTCCACGCCTCGATGCTGACAGAAAATTTTGCCACGTCCGGTACCCAGCATTTTATCACAGGCGTCGCTTATAACGATGATGATAATAATAATTTCTATGGCATCGGCGAGGGCCGCGGCGATATCGAAATCCAAGTTGGTAACGCACAGGCCACCGCAGCATCTGCGGGGGGCTATGGTCTTGGGGTCGCACCCAACGCAGAGACGGCCGTCACAATCACCCAAAATGGCGCTTCACTGTCTACATTGATCCTCGATACCGACGATCAAAACGCCAAGCTTGACGTGATCCGGGCCAATGGCCAATGGAAATTGGCCCTGTCGGCGAGTGCAGATCTAGAAACAGGCATCGCTCGCGCCAAACTTTTGGGCAAGGACAACCTTGATCTTATTGGCCACGGCGGGGCCAACCATTTGACGGGGAATGATGGCGCCAACGAATTGGATGGTAAAAACGGTAATGATCAGCTGTTTGGGGGCAAGGGCTGGGACGTTTTGTATGATGGCAATGGGGTCGACATCCTCAATGGGGGCTGGGGCGCTGATCGCTTTGTGCTTGCAGGTGATGGTAAGGCGGATACGGTCTCTGATTGGGGCCGTGGCAATGATACGCTCGATATTCGGGCTTGGTCTGGCGTTTCGAACCTAAGTGACCTGACGCTTACCTCTACTGGGGCAGGGCTCACCATTACTTCTGAGACTGAGACATTGTATCTACGTCAGGATGGCGGCGGCACGATCTTGGCGTCTTCATTGGATACAAGCGATTTCATGTTCGGCAATGTGCCGTCCCAATTTACGACTACTGTCACTGCCCCTGATCCCTTGCCCACACCTGAGGCGACGCCTCTGGCCGAGGACCCGGCTAACGGGACAACAGTGGTCACCGGCGCGGGCACCAGCGGAAATGATTATATCGTGGGGGGGGATGGTCGCGACATCCTGGGCGGCAGCGCTGGCAATGACACGCTTTATGGTGGCGATGGCAATGACCGCTATATCCTCAATTCTGCCGGTGATGCTATCGGTGGCGAAGACGTCTATAGTGCCGGTGGCGGTATCGATACCGTCGAGGCTTGGGTGGATTATGTACTGCCGACCAACCTTGAAATTTTACGCCTCCAAGGTAGCGCCGATCTGAACGGTGCGGGCAATTATGCCCCCGAGGTTTTGGTCGGCAATACCGGAAGTAACACCCTAGATGGTGGCGGTGGCAACGACCGTATCGTGGCCAAGGCGGGGGATGATATCCTCGTGGGTCGCACTGGGGCTGACACGCTCGAAGGGAACGAGGGCGCAGATGTCTTTATTCTTACCTCCAGCTACGACAGCCGTGCTGGCGCTGCTAACCGCGACTTTATCCATGGCTTTGAGCACGGCGCCGACAGGATTGACCTGACCCGTGTGGATGCCAGCACCGTACAAAATGGTCATCAATCCTTCGATTTCATCGGAAATGATGCATTTTCAGGAACGGGTGCCGCCAGTGCGGGCGAGTTGCGCTACTTCACTTTTGGTGGCGGCAACTATAATCTTGTTGAGGCGGATTTAGATGGTGATGGCGTTGCAGAACTGCAGATATTCGTCAATTTGACCAACTTTATGACGGAGTCTGATTTTATCCTCTAAGCAGATATAGGGCCTGATTTATAAGGACCAGAGGCGTTTTCTCGCGATTGTGTGGTGCGACTGTGTCGTGGGGCCGGTACGTCGGCCGTCATGGTGTGGGTCCTGTCTCAGGTTGGGGGATGGGCGGCTTTACGCCACATCCGCAACCCTTTTTGTGGGATATTCTCAAACGCTCTTCAAAATGTAATTTGCTTTTTACCCTGGTTTTGGGACATTTAGGGCGGGGATTAATGGTGTCCGCGATCGCGCGCGCCATCACGGTAATGCATGAGGACAGATAACAATGGCTATTATTAATGGTACCGCCGGTGACGATCAAACCGCAGCCACCAACGGGACCGCGAGTCCCGACACCATCAACCTCTTTTCGGGCAACGACCAAACTCGCCCAGGAGCCGGTGCAGATACAATTTTTGGCGGCTCCGGCACTGACCGGGTCAGCTATTTTGATAGCACTGCTGGCGTGTCGATCAGCTTGCTTACCGGGCTGGGTGTAGGTGGCTTTGCCGAAGGCGACACCTATTTCGGCATCGAGGATATCTTTGGTACGTCATTCGTCGATTCAATCACGGGTGATGCCAGTGACAACGAGCTGAATGGTTTTGAAGGTAATGATACAATTGTAGGGCGTGGCGGTGATGATACTGTCATCGGCGGCGACGGGAACGATAGCCTGGCAGGCTCGAACGGTGATGATGGTGTCTTCGGTGGTAACGGGAGTGATATCCTCAACGGTGGCAATAACAACGATATTATTTTGGGCGGCAATGGAATTGACACCCTCTTTGGTGGGTCGGGTGACGACGCTTTGGCGGGCGGCGCAGGCGCAGACAGCATTAACGGCGGCGGCGGCGTTGATGTGATCAGCTACTTTGACAGCAGCGCAGCCGTTGTTGTGAACCTTGCCACTCAAACTGCCAGTGGTGGTGACGCCACGGGTGATATTTATGCCAACATTGAAGGCATCGAAGGCTCGAACAATGCTGATCGTCTCACTGGTGATGGCGGATCTAATGTCTTGTTTGGCGGGGCCGGTGCTGATGTGCTGGATGGCGGCGCAGGCGCTGATACTCTGCAAGGCGGCCTTGGCAATGATTTTTACATCGTCGACAACGCCAATGATGTTGTCAGCGGTGAAATCGGCTTTAGTCAGGGTGGCGGGATCGATACCGTGCGCTCGTTTGTGAGCTATGTCCAACCAACAAACATCGAATTGGTCCGTCTGGGCAATATCGACGACACGGACAATCTCAATGCTACTGGCAACTCTGCGCCAGGCACGCTTGTGGGTAACGCTGGTAATAACGTCTTGTCGGGCGGCTTTGGCAACGATCAGGTCAATGGTAACAACGGCAATGACACCCTGTCGGGCGACAATGGTCGCGACACGCTTGTTGGTGGTGCAGGTGACGACACGTTTGTGTACAACCTCTTCTCTGACAGCCGCACAGGCGCGGACAATCGCGACGTGATCAATGGCTTTTCCATTGGCTCTGACACTATCGATCTGTCTGCGGTGGATGCCAATTCGAACACCAATGCTGATGACGCTTTTGTCTTTATCGGCACCACGGGCTTCTCTGGCTCTGCGGGTGAGTTACGCATCCAAGGTTTGGGCGGAGCCAATGCGCTCTTGCTTGAGGGCGATGTCGATGGTGATGGTGCCGCAGATACGCAGATCTTTGTTAATTTGATCACAACCATAAACGCTTCAGATTTCATCCTCTGATTTAGTCACTTGATCCCAAGTCAAAGGCCGCAGCGCTCTCTTAAAGGGGCACTGCGGCCTTTAACGTTTAGACCGTAAGAAAGGTTTGAGGGCCTTGCGCCCATCCTTCTGGTCTGGTTTTCAGTCGTTAATGAATACGACCACCCACATCCTTCCCCCCCAACGGCCAGAATTGGCCACGCTCGAGCCGCCTAAATGGCGCACGTTTCGAACGGTGTCCGCGCTTGTCCTGCGTGAAATGGGGTCAACCTATGGTCGCAGCCCGGGGGGCTATCTTTGGGCGGTTCTTCAGCCCTTGGGCACGGTATTGGTCCTCACACTTGCCTTTTCTTATCTGGTGCGTGCGCCGGCCTTGGGCTCAAGCTTTATCCTGTTTTATGCGACAGGGTATTTGCCCTTTGATCTTTATTCCCAATTGGCGACTAAAATTGGCCGGTCGTTGAAATATTCTCGCGCCCTTTTGGCCTATCCCGGTGTTACCTGGCTGGATGCGATATTGGCGCGGTTTATCCTTAATTTTCTGACCTTGGTCACGGTATTCTGCGTGGTGATCTACGGCATCCTTATGGTCTTGGACACTGGCGGACAAATCGAAATTGGCCCCATTATGATCTCGATCTTCATGGCGGCGATACTTGGCTTGGGGATCGGGATGACCAATTGCTTGCTGATTGGTTACTTCCCTGTTTGGGAGCGCTTTTGGGAGATTATCAACCGCCCGCTGTTTCTCGCGTCAGGGATTTTCTTTCTCTATGATGATATGCCGCCCGCGGCCCGTGCAATTTTGTGGTGGAACCCGTTGGTGCATGTCACCGGCGAAATGCGCACGGGCTTCTACCCCAGCTATCATGCCTCTTATGTTTCACTCAGTTATGGCTTCGGTGTGGGCATGATCCTCATGGTTCTTAGTCTGGTGTTTTTGCGCCGCGGCTACCGGACTGTGATCCAGCGATAACGCGGCTTTCTTAGGACGAAACGGGCAATGGATATTACACTGCAAACTCTCACAGTGCCAGAATTGGCCGGCAACATTGAGCCGGATGTCTTCGTGCGTCAATGCGATGGGGTGATTTGGGGTGGGGGCCAAATATCGTTTCTCACCGGGGCCAGCGCTGGGTTTGATACATGGGCCAACCTGTTCAACCTCACTAATTGGGAGGCGCATTGCGCGCTTGATGGGCTCTGGCTCCAGCTGACTGGTACGGGGCGTTTTTTCGTCAAAGTGTTTGATTTTGGCACAGACAAAACGCTTTTGCGCGAGACTGCCGACCTAACCACAGGTTCCGCAATGATCGATTTTTCCGTCGTGCTTGAACCGCTCCGTCAAGGCAGCGGCATGATGGGGATACAATTGGTCTGTCTTGATCGGGGTCGTATCACCTGTGGTGGCTATCTTACCCGTGCCACACATGCCCGCGACATTCGCCTTGCTCTTGGCATCACTACCTTTCGCAGAGAGGCTGCGGTTGAAGCCACGGCCCACCGCCTCACCGCCTTTCTTGCTGGCACCACCCGTCCCGAAGGAGGCATTGTCGGCCAGACGACCCATGTCTTTGTGATTGATAATGGCCAAAGCGCGGATATCCCCGTGGGCCCTCACATCAGCCATATTCCCAATGTTAATTTGGGGGGGGCAGGGGGCTTTGCCCGTGCCCTTGCCGCCGCCCAAGATGATGGTTTCACCCATTGTCTGTTTATGGACGATGATGCCTCTTTCCCGATGGAAAACCTTACCCGGACCCATGCATTCCTGCGACTGGCACACAGCCCGCGCGCGGCAATGTCTGGGGCGATGATCGCCTCCGAGGCCCCGTGGGCCTTGTGGGAAAGTGGGGCCACCTTTGATACGCTGTGCTGTCCTCAATTTGGTGGCACCAACCTATGCGATCAAGGCGCGATCTTAATGCTCGAACAGGCTGGAAGCGGCGTGAAACCCGATGGGTTTTATGGCGGCTGGTGGTATTTTGCCTTCCCGATTGAAGGCCTGACGGCCCACCCATTCCCGTTCTTTGTGCGCGGGGATGACAGTTCGTTTTCTCTGGCCAATAAATTCGATTTTGCGACGATGAATGGCGTGGTTTCGTTTCAGGATGATTTTGGCGCCAAAGAAACGCCGCTCGTGCACTACCTTGATTTGCGCTACCACATTCATCATCCGCTGGTACACGAGCGTTTGGGGGCGGGAAAATGGGACATTGCGCGGATGGCCACGCGCATGATCTTGCGCCAAATGATGCGTATGCACTATGGTTCTGCCGCGGCCCAGCTTCAGGCCTGGCGCGACGTTATGAAAGGTCCCGAATTTTTCGAGACCAACGCCGATATGATGACCAAACGCCCCGAGGTTGCCGCCCTTGGTATGATTGAGGCATGGGAGGACGGCAAGGTTGCCCCGCCCACCCACTCGCACCCGCCCTCCCGTTGGCGCACACGAATGATGATCGCCACGCTGAACGGGCATCTTTTGCCATTCTTTGGACTTGTCGGAGGGAGCGCGCGTTTGGGCTTGCGCCGCCGCTCGTTCCTTTGGCCTTATTGGGGCAAAGCGCGCGTCACAATCGTTGATATTTCTGCCAAACGCAGCTACGTGGTGCGCCATTCCAAACGACAGTTCTTTGCCTTGCTTTGGCAGCTTATTAAGTGTCTATGGCGCTGGAATAGTGTCTATGCTGAGCTCAAGCAGGATCACAAGGCAGGTTACAAACGGCTTGCCACTCCCGCATGGTGGCGCAGTGTTTTTGCCAAAGGACCACAACCTCTCAAATAGGGCCGACCGCGTGCCGTGCAGACCGTCTGCGCGCCCCAATATGCCAAAATAGTTGAGGTTTGATATAGGAGAAGAGACATGGACGCGACCGCAGGTCTTTCAGTTGGACGCACACTGATTATCCATATCGGCGATCATAAAACTGGGTCAACCACGATCCAACATGCCCTTGCCCAAGGGCGGGTTCGGCTGAATGGCGAGGCGCCTTTCTATGGTGCAGCTCTCAACCACAATGATCTGCCCCGTTTGGCAAATGACATTGACACTAAGGCGGCTGTCTCTGTGTTCACAGCCTTGGCGGCTAATATGGCGCAATCAGCTTCGAAGGTTGCTGTTTTGTCAGCTGAAGAATTTGAATCTTTTTCTCCGTCTGTGGTGCGCGCCATGCTTGATCGCCACCTTGGTGATCAATTTGATCGGGTGCGGATCGTTGCGTATGTGCGCCCACATGTCCAACGGTTGGTCTCTAACTATGCTGAAGGGACCAAGATCGGTGTGTTTAGCGGCGATCTAGAGGCATATGCGCGTTTGTCGGGGTCCCGAAAGCAGTTTCTCTATACGCCGCGCTTCCTGGCGTGGCGCAAGGTATTTGGGGATGATTTCATTTTGCGTCCGGCCATCCGCTCCGAAATGCGGGGCGGGGATATATTGCACGATATGTTTGCCTCCACACTTGGGGATGTCGATCTGTCTATCGAGGCCGCCAAAATTCAGAACGAGTCACTGTGTCTCGAGGATCTCATGCGGGTCAAGTTTTTGCATGCATGCCTGAACAAACGCCCCAAAAGGTTCCACCACAATTACGGTTGGACGCTTCAACGCCTTTTGGGGACGCTTCCCAAGAGTGATAGCCCAACTCGAATTGCCATTCATAAATCCCTGGCTACTCAAGTAGGGGCGTTTTACCGCAAAGATGCTGTTGCATTGGACAAGGCATTTTTTGGCGCAAAGCCGTTGATGCAAGATGCATTGCAAGAAGGGATAAATGGAGCCTGCCCACAGGCTCAGCCGTCAGACCCTACCGAGGTCTTTTCGGCCTCCGAGTTGCGCAGTCTTACACTCACAGCAAAGATGATTTCGGAGTTGCTTGAGAACAACGCGCAGCCTTGGCCGAAGTTTTTGAAAAATCGCCGAATTGCTGCAATGCACCAAGACACACCATAGGTGGGGCCTATGTCCTAGCCTCAGAGCGCGTCAAAGGCTTCGAGTGCGGCTTTTGGCAATTTGCCAGGTGGAGGGGTATGAGTTTTTATTTTTGCGATGGTATCAGGCACTAAATCAATCTCTGCTTGGGGGCGGGATACAAGCATCTGATCGATGTCGTCAAAAAAAGCGGGCTCTCCGGTGACGCTGCGCAACCATGTGTCGATGGGTGAAAATGCGTCATAGAGCATTTGGCGATTGCTTTGCCCATACATCTCGATCTGAGCATTCGCGGGCAAATCTAGGTCGTCATGAAGTGACATCAAATAAGTTCGTAGAACTGCCGAATCCGGCCGCTTAAGGGCGTTATTACAGCGCCGCATGACCTCATAAAGAGCTAACGGATAACCGCTATTGAGGCGCGGTACATCAAGCAGGCCTGACGGCAATTCAATGCTAACTTGTTCAAAAAAGTCTTGTATGGACCCCCCCTGCGAGATGACTTTTTCATAAGGACGGATGCTAAAAGTAGCTTTCGTACAGCGTTCAAGCCAGGGGCGTAGCATCGCCTCATAGTTAAAGTGAATTCCATTGAGGTAAGTGTCAAAGCCTCCATCTCGCAGGGCATCAAGCTTGCCTCCAAACCGCAGCCGCTGTCCGTGCCATGACACCAAATACTCATCCGGCCGTCGCAGTGCACAGTAAATCTCTAGATCGACCTCTGGACCAAACATCATGCGCATTTGGTCAATTAAAAACAGGTCAATTTTGCCAAAGTTGGCCATAACCTCAGAACACAAGATTACAGTATGCGGATCCAACATCGTAATTTGATTTTCAATGCAGCGTACCATCTGATGCAGTGCGGGCAGATTCTGATGATAGGCCGGTACTGTGAATTTCGTACGGTGGTTCCACATTCGAAAAGCGAGCGCATTATGTGGCTCGCGGACATTGATAGGCAGCTCACCCACCGCCTCATCACTTCCCTCCAAGGCCCGCGCCAGCATATAAGACAAGCCCTCACTCTCAACAGCAGGGTATAAAATACCGTTCTGCATCAAACGATGTGCATTTTGGGCAAGAAACTGCTGCAGGGCCGTAGAGCCAACCTTGTGATGGCCGATATAGAGCACGACTTTCATTGGGTATTGGTCTCGCATGAGGATGATATTTCGCCGACCTTTAAAGCCAAACAGTGCTCCACGCAAGCAAGCGGCCTTTCCCTAGGGGGCACATCTGCTAAAGCTATGCCCCATGCACCGTCTATTCGCCAAACCCACACCGCCGCCTCAGGTTCTCGATCCACTTGCTGTGTTGCGCGGCAGCATGATCCCGCCGCGTCCCTTTGAGGCCGGCGAAGTGGTGCCCGACATCTGGTGGCACATTGATCCCTCGATTGAGGTCCTTGGCACATGGGAAAGTCCCCGCGACCGCATGCTCGAGGTCACCACGACCCTGACCACTCCCGGTCATTTCTGCGCCTTGCACCTGCGTGTGCCGTTTAACCCGGGCGATTATGCCTATTTCGGTTTTGTCGCTCGCACAGCCTCGGACCGGGCCCTTACCACCCGCGTCTGCTTGCGCACAGGCACCGATACTGGCCACCACGATCTGTTCTTCCCGCGCGATATCCTGTCCCAACAGGGACAAACCGATCATATCGATATGTTGGCCCCCGCTCAGATCCCTGATTTACCGCGCTATGCGCCTTGGCGCGAGCTCATTTTGTTTCTACCCAGTCGCCGGTCCCTGACGTGGGGCTTGCACGATTTACGCCTCATTGCCCTTTGATAGACTCTGTTTTTATGCCCAGTCAGACTCTCGATCTGGCCCTTGTGATCCCGGTCTGGAATGATGCGGCGGGTCTCGCACGGCTATTGGATCAAGCCCGCCGTATGGATGTCTTTTCCCAGATCATCGTTGTCGATGATGGGTCGGATGTTCCGGCCCAGGCGCCGGGCTGTACACTGATCCGCCAGGCTTCGTCTTTGGGTGGTGGTCTTGCGCGCAATGCGGGGTTGGGGGCTGTCACCTCGTCTCATGTTTTGTTTTTTGATGCCGATGATCTGCTTACAAATGAGTTGCCCTTGTTGCTCGCGGATTTGTTGGGACACCGCTTTGATGTTTGCCTGTTTAAACATGCCGACAGTCGGGTTGCCGCTGAACCGCGCTGGGGCCAGCCCGATTTCGATGAGCGTCTCTGGGCCGAGGCGGGGCATGCCATCGGTGCGCTGCGTCCTGCCACTCCGCAAGGTACAGCTCTCTTGGCCCAAACCGCCAACTACCCGTGGAATAAAATCTATCGTACAGAATTTCTCAGGCGCCATGATGTCAAATGCGCGGCCACCCGTGTGCATCAGGATATTCCCTTACATTGGTTGGGATTTATCCATGCTCAGACTGTGTTGGTCACGGACCGAATTTGTGCGTGGCACCATATCGGCAAGGGTGGGCGGCTCTCTAACCGGCGCGGGATTGAACGCCTTGACTTATTTGCTGCCCTCGATCCTGTGGTCGCGGCCATCACTACGCCGCTATGGCAGGGGGCGCTGGCTCGGTTTTTGCCGGGCGTCCTCGATTGGGCGGCCGCGCGCATCGATCGGGCGCTCCTGCCCAGGTTCGAGCAAACACAAAGCAAATGGCTGAGGGAAAATATTGCCCCATGGCAGGATCATATTATGAAAACAGACCCTATTACGGCCCAAAACATCGACCAGAGGCTTAAGTGAGACGTCTTGGTTTCCTTTGCCTTTTGCGCGATGCGGGGGATGCTGCGGCGCGGCTTTGTACGGATATTGCCGCTGTCGCCCAACCGGGCGACGAGGTGATATTGGTTGATGATACGGGTGGGGGCGCTAATTTTCACACCACTGCCGTGGTGCGAAATTTTGCAGCCATGCGCGGGTGGCCTGATGATCTGCGTGTTGAGGTGATTAGTACCGGCACGCGTGGTACCGGGGATTTAGGGGCCGCGATCAATATTGCTCTTGATCATGCGCGCGCAGACCATCTGCTGATCTTGCCGGGCACCGCGCGGCTGGCGCCCGGTCTGGACGTTGCGCGTGCGCAAGCCGCCTCCCACGATCTGCTTACCTGTGCGGTTATGGCGCCAGATATCATTGCCCCCAAGACGCCCTCCGCCCATCTAAGCCGCCTGCTCTTTTCTCAAAACCTTGTGCGAGAGTTGCACTGCGTCGAGGGGCGGGATGCGGGTGGCTATCTGCCTTTGCTTGCCGGGCTGTTGGCGCATGCCCAAACGCCGGGACAATGTTCGGAGGTCATCGCGGCCCTGCCGCCTTTGCCTCGCGCCACCCCGGATTGGCTTGCCTTGTGGGAAATGCACCTTCCAGACGAAGGGTTGATCACCGAGGCTTTGGAAGGGGCCGCCGTGGGCACGGGCCATATCGTTGCGGCCGCTCTGTCCCGGGCTTATTGCCGCCCCAAGCTGGCGGCTCCCGCGCCGCTCAAAGAGGGCCCCCTTCAGGTGATGCTTTCAGGGCCTCACGCTCGGCGCTCGCC